>JAXGUU010000288.1:0-5447 GCA_040774145.1 Anaerolineae bacterium | reverse complement strand
GTCAACGTCGTGCTCGTCGGCGAGTCCCCGGTGATCGTCGAGGGTGAGGGCGTGCTGATGCACCTGCTCAACGAGGTGACCATCGAGGCGCTGCCCACGGCCCTCATCCCGGTCATCGAGGTGGATATCTCCAGCCTCACCGAGGTGGGTCAGACCATCACGGTCGGCGATCTTGTCGTGCCCGAAGGGGTGGCGATTCTCACCTCCGCCGAGGACACCGTGGTCCAGATCACCTACATGGCTGAGGAAGAGGACCTCGAACCGGTCGAGGAGCTGTTCCCGCTCGAGGGCGAGCTGATGGAGATGGGCGAGGGCGCCGAGGAGATGGAAGGCGAGGCGTCCGAGGACGGCGAGGACTAGCTGCGCTAGGCAGCGAGATCGAAACGAAAACAGGCGGGGCCGCGGCCCCGCCTGTTGCTGTTCTTGAACCTAATGCTTCAGACCCGGTGTCCCAGACCTGCCGAGATCGCGCCTGCTGCGTGCAGCAGCGCCCGCTGCGCGCCTGCGATCTGACCCTCCGTCATCCGGTGCGCAGGAGCGCTGATCACCAACGCCGCCACGACCCGATCGCGATGATCCCAGACCGGCGCAGCCAATTCGACCAGGTCGGAGGCCACCTCGCCCCGGACCAGGGCAGACCCCGTTATCCGGATCTCATCCAGCACCTTCTGCGGTAGCACAGGGCCAACCCCGTCGCCCGCGACGCCAGGATGCCCGTGGGCCCTGAAGGCCAACAGGACCCGCCCACCGGCGCTCACCTGCGGCGGTAGGGACTGCCCCTCCCGGCGCACGGCGTGGACCGGATGCCGGCTCGGCACGGCATGGAGATCCACACAGACGTCGTCCTCCAACACCACCAGACTCACCGTCTCGCCGGTGCTTTCAGCCAGCAGGTGCATCTGCGGATCGGCCACAGCAGAGAGGTCGAGGGACGAGAGCACCACACCGGCCATCTCCAGCACCCTAACGCTCAGCCTGTACTTGCCCGTCCCGGCGACCTGCGCCACCAGATTAGCGTCCCTCAGCGCCGTCAGGAGCCGCGACACGGTGCTCTTGTGAAGCCCCAGCTCGCGGCTCAGGTCGGTCACGCCAAGCTCGGGGCGCTCACGCGTGAAGCACCCCAAGATCCGTGCTGCCCGCTGAACCGACTGCACGGCACTTTCCGTATGCGCGTTCGCCGCCACGACTTGCGTCACGGTCGCCTCCCTACCCCACGCTCTCCGCTCTGCGTCCCGCAGAGCGCCGGTCTACCAGCGATTCGCGCGCTGGCGGCGCTTGCGCGCCGCGCGCCGCGCCCGAGCAATGCCCTTGCGCTTCGCGATGCGTGCTTCCTCGCCTTTGGTCACGAAATAACGCCGCTTCTTGAGTTCACTGAAGATGCGATCCTTCGACACCTTGTTACGGAACCGCTTGATCAAGCTCTCACTGCTCTCATTCTCTCGTCTCACCACAACTGTCATCCTGCACAACCTCCTCTATTATAAGATTAGAATCCCAACCACCCGACACCATTCGTGACGACCGATTCCGTATCATGACACGGAACGCCGTTCCACTAAGCGGTACACATACCATACCATGATTGCCTGTTTCGTCAAGCCTGAATTAAACCTTGACGAACCCTGCGAATCGTGTATCATGAAGTTAGTGGAAGACCGTGTACTTACAGAATGGCGAGGCCTATGACCACAGATGAAACTGGCTATACGTTTGAGGTTGGCGATGCCGTCTACCACCCCAACAATGGGGCGGGCGTGATTGCGAAACTTCAACGCATGCCGACACTGCGCAAGGACCAGCGATTCTACCGAATCCGCATGGTCAACAGCACCAAGACTGTGCTATGGGTACCGATCAGACAGGCCGAGGAGCTGGGCCTGCGCCCGGCAGCGGACCAGGAGCGGGTGCAGGAGGTGCTCGAGGTGCTCGCGTCCGATCCCACCGAGCTACCCGACGCCCACAAACAGCGCTACAAGGTCTGCGAGGATAAGCTCGAAGACGCCGACACCCTCCGCACGGCGGAGGTCGTGCGGGATCTGACCTGGCGCCGGGTGCAGAACGACAAACTCAACGTTCCCGGACGCCGCATTCTCAAGCGTGCGATGAAGCTGCTCGCCGGCGAGATGGCGGTCGCCCAGGGGCTCACGTTGTCGGAGGCCGAGGAACAGATCAACGAGGCGCTCAAGGCTCACGTGGCCACGGCATAAACTACGGCACACCGCGCACAGGGTGATTCACTTGGGGGCACGTCCGTGCCCCCAAGTCGTTGAACGACCAAGATCAACTTAAGGAGGTGAGAGCAGATGGCAAAACAGGAGAAGATTGAGATGATGGGCACCGTGACCGAGGCCCTCAAGGGCACCAAGTTCCGCGTGGAACTGGAGAACGGTCACGAGGTCATCGGATACCTCAGTGGCAAGATGCGACGCTACTACATCCGCATCCTGCTTGGAGACAAAGTGAGACTCGAGCTGTCCCCCTACGACCTGGACCGGGGCCGCATCGTCTATCGTTACAAGCGACAGCTGGGGCAACGGGACTAGACATCGCCAGGACACGTGCTCCCCGCACGCGCGCGACATAGCACCAAGGAGTAACATCACCTATGTCCGAACGACAGCGTGGAACCGTCAAATGGTTCGACATCGAAAAAGGGTATGGCTTTATCCAGCGCCGTGAAGGCAAGGACTTGTTTGTCCACGAATCGGAAATCCGCGGACGCAACGTGAGAGTGCTCCACGAGGGTCAGGTCGTCGAGTTCCGCATCGCCCGCACCGATCGCGGGCCCAAGGCGGTCAACGTCACCACCCCGTGGTACACCTAGGCATTCCCGACCTACTTAGAGCCCAGAACGCAAAAGGCCCCGGAGTCCGGGGCCTTTGTGCTTTCTCACCACCAACCCGATCGACCGCTACTCCTCTTCGATCTTGGCCTGCGCAATCACCTGTTCCGCCAGGTGGGACGGCACCACGTCATAGCGCACGAACGACATCTCGTACAGACCGCGCGCCTGCGTCAGCGCACGCAGGTTGGTCGCATATTGCTGCATCTCCGCCAGCGGAGCTTCCGCCGTGATGATCGCCCTGTTCCCTTCCTGCCCCATCCCCTGAACGCGCCCGCGGCGTGTATTCAGATCCGACATCACGGCACCCGCATACTCCTCGGGCACGGTGATCTTGTAGAGATAGACCGGCTCCAGCAGGACGGGGCGCCCGGCACGGAAAGCCTCCTTGAAGGCCTCGCGACCCGCGATCTGGAAGGCGATATCCTTCGAGTCGACGGGGTGCTCCTTACCGTCGGTCACCGCGACCCGCACGTCGACGATCTGGTAACCCGCCAACGCCCCCTGGACCATCACCTGCTTGACGCCCTTTTCGATGGAGGGCTGGAACGAGGAGGAGATGTGACCGCCGAAGACCTCCCAGACGTAGTCAAATCCCTCATCGCGGGGCATCGGCTCCACGCGCATATGCACCTCGGCGAACTGTCCCGCGCCGCCGGACTGCTTCTTGTGGCGGTACTGCGAGAAGCCTGGCGCGGTGACCGTCTCCTTGTAAGGAACGCGCGGTGTCCTGACCTCGAGCGCCACGTTGAAGCGCGACTTCATACGCCGCACCGCCGTCTCCACATGCGCATCGCCCATACCCGAGAGGATCGTCTCATTGGTCGAGGGATCCTGGTGCCACTGAAGCGTCGGGTCCTCCTCACAGATACGTGTCAGCGTCTGTCCCATCTTGGCCGTGTCCGCTTTGGTCTCAGGGGATACGGCGAGGCTGTACAGCGGAGCGGGGAAGAGCGGCCCACGCACGACCAGGGTATGCGCCTTGCTGCACAGCGTATCCCCCGTCTGCGCTTCCTCTAGTTTCGTGACGGCCCCGATATCGCCGGCGTGGAGCGTTTCAACCGACACCTGCTGGTTGCCCCGCATCGTGTAGAGCTGGCTGAGACGCTCAGACTCCTGCGTGCGCGGATTCCAGACAATGTCGCCGGCATTCAGCTGCCCGCCGAAGACCTTGAAGTAGCTGATCTTGCCCACGTAGGGATCGGCGATGGACTTGTAAATCAGCGCCGCCAAGGGCGATGCATCGCTGACCTCCAGCGTCTCCACGCCCTGAGCTCCCTGGGCCTCAAATGTGAGGCCCGCAGGCGAGGGCGCGAGGTTCGCCAGCACATCCATCAATGCACCCAATCCGACCAGCGGACCGCCACCGGCGCCCGCCAGAACCGGCACCCAATCGCCGCCCGCGATGACGGAGCGCAAGCCGTTGGCGATCTCCTCGGGCGCGATCTCCTCATCCTCGAAGTACTTCATCATCAGTTCCTCGTCGGCCTCGACCGCGGCCTCGACGATCTGCGTGTAGAGCTCCTCGACGCGGTCAGCCAGATCGGCAGGGACGTCGCCGGGCTTGCTCTCGGGGCCGAAGTAGGCCTTGCGCTCCAGCACGTTCACGACACCCTCAAACTGATCCTGGGCGCCGATCGGCAGCAGCAAGGGCAGGAACTGCGCATCAAAGGCCTCCGCCAGGGAGGTCAGCGCCTTATCGAAGTTCGCGTTCTCGCGGTCCATCTTGTTGATCAGCACGGCCCGCGGCAAATCCTCGTCATCCGCATACCCCCACGCCAGCTCGGTCCCAACCTCGACACCGGCTGCCGCATCGACGACGACCAAGGCCATCTCCGCCGCACGCAGGCCACTGCGCATCTCGCCGACGAAGTCCGTGTATCCGGGGGTGTCGATCAGGTTGAACTTGGTCCCCTTCCACTCGAGCGGGGCCGTCGCCATACTCAGCGAGATCTGGCGGCGCGTCTCCTCATCGTCGAAGTCCGTCGTCGCCGTCCCCTCCTCAACCTTACCTCGACGGCTGATCGCCTTGCTCAGGAACAGCATCGCCTCCACCAACGTCGTCTTGCCGGACGATCCGTGGCCGACAAAGGCGATGTTCCGGATGCTCTCGGTCGTGTACACTTTCATCTACTCTCCCTCCAGGAATGGTCGCTCTTCGTTCGTGGGCGCAGCGCAGATCGGGTCCGTTCCACGCTCACCGAGACAAGCAAAAACGGCCGTGGGGCCGTCACTTTACCATGCATATGCGATGGATGAAATACGGATACGTATTGTAAAGGAAATCAGCCGAAAGTCAACGCAGCAAGCCATCCCATCCACCGCCCCGAGCCCCGTCACCACTCACCTCGTAGAGACGCCCCGGTGGGGCGTCTCCCGCCATAGCAGGCCACCCCATCCGCCGCGCCTCACGCCGGAGACGGGGCGCCGCCCCCGAGCCCCGTCACCACTCACCTCGTAGAGACGCCCCGGTGGGGCGTCTCCCGGCGGGACGTCTCCCACCATAGCAGGCCACCCCATCCGCCACGCCTCACGCCGGAGACGGGGCGCCGCCCCCGAGCCCCGTCACCACTCACCTCGTAGAGACGCCCCGGTGGGGCGTCTC
>JAXGUU010000287.1:0-5464 GCA_040774145.1 Anaerolineae bacterium | reverse complement strand
GCGCTCAGGTTGAGCCCGATGACCTCGGCGATGCGGTCGAGCCACCAGCGCTGTGCGCCGGTGAAGGCCTGTCCGTGCGCGATCTGGTCCGCCAGCCACGCCTCGTAGCGCCGGCGCACTAGCTCGGGGTAGGGGACCAGTTCGTCGTCGAGCGCCACCGCGTGGCGCACGAGTGAGACGAGGTCGGTGAGCACCCGCTGCGCTCGCACGCCGCGCACCCGGTCGCGCTCGAGCCGCGCGTAGGCCTCCCAAAGCGACTGGGTGGTCCAGGCGTGGGGAGGCTGCTCGATCAGGTCGCCCAGCTCTTTGATCGCCTGCAGCGTGAGCGCATGGCCGGCGTAGGGGCGCTCGTAGAGCAGTTGCAGCGCCGTGATCTCGTCGCGGTGCTCGTCCAGGTAGGCGCGGAAGGACTCGACCAGATGGCGGGCGCGCAGCTCGGCCTCGTCGTCGCGGTAGCCGGCCTCCAGCACCTCGTCCTGGCTCACGCCGTCGAGCGTCACCTCGCTGCGCCGTTGGGCCGACGTGAGCAGCTCGCGCAGGGCAGGCTCGTTGAAGGGCGCCGCGGCCTCGGCCATCAGCGCTGCCTGCGCGGCAGCGACCTCATCGTCGGTCGGCTCGTGGCCAGGCTCGGCGGCCTCCCGCGCCCGGTCGACCGCGGCGTCGGGCTCGATCGCGGCAAGCAGGGCGTGGGCCAGCTCGCGGCACGCGCTGCCCGTCAGATCCTCGACCCGGGCGCGCTCCGCCGGCGTGAGCTCGGGCTCCAGCCGCGAGAGCCGCACCGCCAGCGATTCGAAGTCGTCGGCGCTGTAGACGCCCCAGGCCAACCGCTCCAGCAGCTTGTCCAGGGGCAGCGAGCGCTGGCGGTCGACGGGGGCCGCCTCGATCATGGGGAGATCGACCACGCCTACGGCATCCACCAGGACGAAGTGGTCCTTGTGGGCGGCGCTTGGGGTCACGCCGATCAGGTCGGTATCGCTGACCACGCGCGTGCCCCGCCCGCGCATCTGGCGGAAGTAGTTGGCCGATTTCACGGTGCGCATAAAGAGCAGCACCTCCAGCGGGCGGACGTCGGTGCCGGTGGCGATCATGTCGACCGTGACCGCGACCCGCGGGTAGTAGCTGTTGCGGAAGTCGTTGATGATCTCCTCGGGGTCGCGCATCGCCTTGTAGGTCACCTTCTGGCAGAAGCGATCGCCCTCGGCGAAGACCTCGCGCACGACGCGCACGATCTGCTCCGCGTGGTGGTCGTCCTTGGCAAAGATCAGGGTCTTGGGCACCTCGCGGCGCCCGGGGAAGATCTCGGTGGGCAGCCGGTCGCGGAAGGTCCGGATGACGGTGCGGATCTGGTCCTCGGCCTGGACGCTGCGGTCGAGCTGGCTCGCGTCGTAGACGAGGTCCTCGTCGAGTTGCTCCCAGCGTTCCGCGCGGGTGTGGCGGTCGCGCTTGCCCACCCACTCGCCGGCCTCCACGGTGCTGCCCTGCGCCGTGATCCGGGTGCGGATCGAGTAGACCCACCCGTCGACGTTGACACGGTCGATCACGGCCTGCGCCTCGGTGTACTCCATCACCAGGTTCTGGTTGAAGAAGGCGAAGGTCTGCTTGGCGGGCGTCGCAGTGAGCCCGATGAGCGTGGCGTCGAAGTACTCCAGCACCTGGCGCCAGACGCTGTAGATCGAGCGGTGGCACTCGTCGATGACGATGAAGTCGAAGGTCTCGATGGGCACCTGGGGGTTGTAGGTGACGACGCGGGGTTGGTCGCCCAGGATGGCCTCGACCTGCTCGAGAGGGGCCTGCTCGAGCTCGGGCGGTAGCTCCGCTTCGCCGCTCAGCATCGAGTAGAGCCGCTGGACCGTGGTGATGACGACCTTCGCGGCGGGGTCGAGTGCGTTCGACTGCATGTGCTGGATGGCGTAGAGCTCGCTGAACTTGCGCCCATCGTCGGGCGTGGTGAACTGGGCGAACTCGTTGAAGGCCTGCCGGCCCAGGTTGGTGCGGTCGACCATGAAGAGAACGCGGCGCGCGCCGGCATACTTGATCAGCCGGTAGATGGCATTGACCGCGGTGTAGGTCTTGCCGCTGCCCGTGGCCATCTGGATCAGGGCGCGGGGGCGGTCCTCGGAAAGCGACTGCTCCAGGGCGCGGATGGCCCTGGCCTGCGCGGGCCAGAGCCCGGTCTCGTCCAGCGGGGGCATCGCACGCAACCGGGAGCGCAGCGTCGTCGCGCCATAGGCGTGGCCCGCCTCGCCCACGGGGCCCCGCGGCGTGTGCGGGCCCACCAGCGGCGGGTCGGCGGCCCACTCGATCAGGGTCTCGGGCCGGTGGAAGGTGGCCACGCGGCGGCTGCGGGCGTTGGGGTCGCGGTCGTCGGCGAAGTAGGTCTCGATGCCGGTGGACTCATAGCGGAAGGGCAGCGGGTCGTGCCACGCCAGCGGTCGCAAGGTCGCCGGCAGGCTCGAGGCATAGCGCTGCGCCTGGGGCTCCACGCCGCTGAGTGTGGTGCCGGCTTTCTTGGCTTCGACCACGCCGATGGGGCGCCCATCCGCGAAGAGCAGATAGTCGACGGGACCGGTCTCCGTGGGGAACTCACAGACGGCGACGCCGAGGGCTGCCGTGCGGTTGAGGCGTTCGCGCGACTGGACCTGCCAGCCCGCATCCTCCAGCATCCGGTCGATGAGGTGGCGTGCAGCTTGTTCTGGGGTGAGGGGTGTGGGCATAGCCTGTCTCACGTGCTCATGCAGCCTTGCGCCCTTCGAAACGTGCTTTTATTGATGCCCTAGGATACAACAGGAATGCGAATGTGACAAGGGGGCAGAGGCGGGCAGAATCCGCCCCTGCGAGGGTTTCCGCACCCTCGCAGGGGTTCTGGTGTCGCCGGACACGGTCGGGAGGCGGGGCGACTCTTGCGCTCAGAAGCGGCGCTCAGAAGCGGCGCTCAGAAGCGGCGCTCAGAAGCGGTGCGCCCCGCCCGATCTCTGTCGTCCACACTACTGGGTACCGTCGGTCCCGGAATTGCTCGGGCCGGCGGACCCATCGTCCTCCACGGGAATCATCGCGAGGCGATTGAGGGTGGGGAGGATGGGTAGATCGAGGCGCCCGCGCCACGCGATGGTCGACACGCACTCGCGAGCGTAGGGCCAGATGAGCATCGGCGCCGAGACAGACTCGAATTCACGCCAGAACTCATCATCGAGATCGTCCAGGCTCCCCTCGCTCTCGAACAGGCCCTCCAGCACAAGCCTGATGTCGAAGGGGTCGTCGCTCCCCTCGAAAGCCAACGTCAGCTGGGCGAGCACCTGGTTCGGGGGGAGACGGTCGACAACCACCTCGATCGTGATGGGGAGCCCCGGCTCTGCAGGTGCGTTCTGCCCATCGCCGACCGGGCGAGTGAGGTGAGCTTCGTAGAGACGGACATCGGTCAGTTGCAGCGGGTATCGAACTGAGGTATCCATACCATATCCCCTCGCTAGGCTGCTTCGAATCCCTCTGAATCATCACGTTCGGTGGTGCCGGACTTCTGCGCCGTCGCTATGCGCCAGCCGAAGGGAGCGGAGGCCGGCGGTCGCCATGACGGTGGCTCGACTGGCCACAGGAGCTGGCTCTTCATGACGTCCGGAACGACCACGATCGTGGTCCTGGTTCGGGCCTCCGCCGGCGGCTGCACGTCCTCGGGTCTGGCACCGAAGTCGACGGTCAGCTCGGCCTCAAACGCGTGTGCGAGCCTGTGGAGCAGTCTGAGCGTCGGGTTCGCCTGCCCGCTCTCGATGCGGGAGATGTCGGCCTGCTTCGTGCCCACGCGCTCTGCGAGCTCGGCCTGCGACCAGCCGCGCTCCAGCCGCAGCGCGAGCACCTTGTTCGCCGGGTCGAGGTAAGGCCTGAGCTCCCGCTCAGCCTGCTGGCTCTCGGCGTTGGGGAAGCCTAACGGGCGCCCCCGACGCTTCGCCGCCTTGTCTCTCGAGATCGGAGGTGGTATGATCCTCGATGTGGGCCGGGCTCATCGAGATCCGGCCCGCCCACGAATTCGAGTTGTCGATAGCTGCGTACGATAGTGTGCTACTATGACAATAACTGTAGAGTGGGATCCGACCAAGGCCGGCACCAACTACCGCAAGCACGGCGTGACGTTTGAGGAAACAGCCTCCGTTTTCGCTGACCCGCTCTCATTGACCATTCCGGATCCCGTGCACTCCGATAGCGAGGAACGGTTCATCATCATCGGGCAGTCCATCCAGCGGCGGCTGTTGGTGGTTGTCCATACGGACAGAGGCGATAGGGTACGAATCATCACTGCGCGTGTTGCCAACGCACACGAAAGGTCGACCTATGAAGAAGGAAACTAACATCGAGCACGTCCCTGAGATGCTGGACGACTATGACTTCAGTGGGGGGGTGCGTGGGAAATACGTGGAGCGCTTCGCGCAAGGCAGCACTATGGTTGTGTTGTCGCCGGATGTGGCCGAGGTGTTCCCGGACTCAGACGCCGTGAACAACGCCCTGCGCCTTCTTGCTGACATAGCTGTCAGGAGCGCATCCAAGACGCCTGCCGGCTGATCCCGCCCGGGCTACGGCTGGCGTCAAGCTGACGTCTGCGTCAGCCGCCAAGCTGACGTCTGCGTCAGCCGCGATCGAGACGATCGCGGTACGGCCCGCTTCTGAGCGCCCCCGCTTCTGAGCGCCCCCGCTTCTGAGCGCCCCCGCTTCCGAGCGCCCCCGCTTCCGAGCGCCCACTTCTGAGTGGCACGGTCCGCGAGTTCTGCTCTCCCCTCGGCTTCCGAGCCGGGAAGGCGTTCCGACGCCCGAGACACCAAGGGGGCTCCGCCGCTTTGCTCTGCTGTAGCGTATGCACAGCCTCCCGCTGGCTGAGACGGCGGCCCGTGGGGAGGGTGGCGTCCGTGGATGTGACCGAGTAGGCCACAATGCGGTATAATGGTGCACGCAAGCGAGAGGAGGCTAGCCATGGACTGGCAGGAACAGATCATCGTCGACCCCGCCATCTGTCACGGAAAAGCATGCCTGAGGGGCACGCGCATCATGGTCTCCGTGGTCCTGGATAATCTTGCGGCCGGGCTCTCCCCCGATGAGATCTGCGCCAGCTACCCGTCCCTGACCCGCGAGGCCATCCAGGCCGCCGTGGCGTACGCTGCTGAGCTGACGCGCGAACGCATTGTCGCGTTGCCAGCCTGATCCCGGCCATGCGGCTCAAACTCGACGAGAACCTGCCCGCTGAGGCGGCAGCCTCGCTGCGTCGGCACGGGTTCGACGCTGTGTCGGTCGTTGACCAGGGCATGGGCGGTCTGCCTGACCGTGGGATTGCTTCGGTATGTCAGGATGAAGGGCGCGTCCTCATCACGCTGGACACAGACTTCGCCGACATTCGAGCCTATCCGCCGGCGAGCTACCCAGGCTTCATCGTCCTCCGCCTGCGGAATCAGGACAAGCACCACGTGCTCGAGCTGTTGGAGCGTGT
>JAXGUU010000286.1:0-5493 GCA_040774145.1 Anaerolineae bacterium | reverse complement strand
GGGGCGCGCCCCCCCACGGCGAGGTTGACCTGGATGTCCTCTCCCGTGAACCGCCGAATGCCCGGCACGATCCCCGCCGTACTGAGGGTGATGCGCCGTTGGCCCATCTGCAGTCCCTCCGGATCCATCAACCGGTAGATCGATTTGAGGGTATGGTCGTAGTTGAGCAGCGGTTCGCCCATCCCCATATAGACGACGTTCGTCAGCCGCTGATCCTGGGCGCGCAGTTCGCGCTCAAAGTGCAGGACCTGCGCCACGATCTCACCGCTGCTCAGATGGCGACGAAAGCCCATCTGGCCTGTGGCGCAAAACTGGCAGCCGACCGCGCAGCCGACTTGGGTGGAGACGCAGGCCGTGCGCCGGTCGATATAGCGCATCAGTACGACCTCGACCTGCTCACCGTCGTGGAACTCCAGCAGGTCTTTCCTGGTCTCGCCGTCGATCGCCTCCTGGACCGCCAACACAGCAGGTACGTCCAGGCGGGTCTCCTCCTGGAGCCGGGCCCGCAGCGTCTTAGGGAGCGAGCTCATCTGCTCGACCTCGGTCGCCAGGTGCTTGTAGAGCCACACCCAGACCTGTTGGGCACGATAGCGTGGTTCTCCCCACGTGGTGAGCAGCGCCTCGATCTCGCCGGCGTCCAGATCGTACAGGTTAGGCTTGGTTTCGAGCATCGTTGACCTCAATTCCCATGGTTAGGTTCCTTACCCCAATCATATCACGTTCCCGGCGTTCAGAAGCACGCCGATTCCCACGCGGCGATCAATGCGGGCAGATCCTCCATCACGATGGTGGGTTGGATCGGCGAGCCGGTGAGTGCCTCGCGCTGCGTGATGCCCGTCAACACCAGGGCGGTCGGCATGCCGAGGCGAATGCCGCCGAGGATGTCGGTGTCAAGGCGGTCGCCGATGACCAGGGTCGTGTCAGGTGTGGTGCCCATCTGTGCCATCGCCTGCTGATAGAGCGGCGGCGCGGGCTTGCCGATCACGGTGGCCTTGACGTCCGTGGCGGCCTCCAGCGCAGCGATCTGCGCACCGTTGCCGGGGGCCAGGGCGGCCTCCAGAGGGAAGGTCAGGTCGGGATTGGTCGCGACAAGGCTTGCCCCTTCGAGGATCATGCGTGTCGCGAGCGCCAGCTTGTGCCACGTCAAGGCGCGGTCCCATCCCACAACGACCACATCGACGTGGGGCAGGGTTGGGTCGGAGGGCGTCACCGTGTCGTCGATGGCAAGGCAGGTGAGGCCATGGTCTTTCAGGGCCGTCGTGACGCCGTGGTCGCCGATGGCGTAGACTCTCGCACCCGGCTGTCGTTCGGCAAGGTAGTGGGCCGTGGCGACGGCGGAGTTCAGGATATGCGCTTCAGTCGTCGGGACGCCCATGCCCGCGAGTTTCTGTCGGTATTGAGACGGCGTGCTACTGGAGTTGTTGGTGACCAGCCGGTAATCCACCCCCAACTCTCCGAGAAGCGCCAGGAACCGTGCGACACCGGGCAGGGGGCTTGTGCTCCGCCACAGCACGCCGTCCATGTCGCAGATCACCCCGCGGATCTCGGACCATTTGAGGGCGTCACCGGCAGCATCGGCTTTCGCCTGGAGGCACTGGTAGGTCTCGGGCGTATCCGCATCGGCAAGGACGCCGGCATCGGCGACGGGAAGGTAGGCGATGCTTGCAGCGTGCTGTTCGAAGAGCACGCGTCCTCCGACGTCGCCCGAGAGCGTCGCCAGCTGTTCAAAATAGCGCCGTGCGAAAAGCACCGGGGTGCCGCGTTCTCCCTCGGGAGACCGGGGGATGATAATGCCCGCGCCGCTCGTATGCCACAGCTCGACATACTTTTGCAGGAGCCGTGGCGTGATGAGGGGTTGGTCGATGGGGATGAAGAGGGCAGCTTGGGTCATCGGGGGCAGGGCCGCGATGCCGACGTTCAAGCTGCTACTCAGCCCCTCCTGCCAACGGTAGTTTCGCAGGATCTGCACCGGGCGAGATGCAAGATGGGGTATCACGGCATCGGCGCCCGATCCGACGACGACCAGCACGGGGTCAAGCCCCGCGGTCCAGGCCGTATCGGCGATGTGGGTAACGAGGGGCCGTCCGCGCCACATCAGAAGCTGTTTGGGCTGCCCGAAACGGGAGGACCCTCCGGCGGCGAGGATGACAGCGGCGACATGGGATTCGGTCATGGTGACTTCTGTGCCTCACAGGTGACGTTGGGTTGGGTGAACAGGCGCCATTGTACTGGTGAACCCGATGTCGGCACGGGGTGGGGCGTGGGGACCCGCCCAGGGCTTTGAGCGGCGCCAGGGAGACGCGTTGCGTCCGGCACGCTAGCAGCAGCCCCGGTGCCGCAACGGGGCTGCCGCACAAGAGGTCGAACTACAACCTGCTGAGTTGGTGATCGTAGGTGGCGATATCCTCGCGTTGGATGGCCTCGAAGTATTCCACCACGTGGCCCTGACTGTCAAAGACCTGGCGCACCACCTGCATGACGGCGGCAGGAGGTACGAGGTTGAGCATGGCCAGATCCCGGCGGTTGCCCTGAATAGCGCGTGCTATCCGATTGACGTGGCTGAGTTGGATGTTGAGGCGCTCCTGCAGCACGCGATACAGGGAGTGTCTCTCCAGATCGATGTCCAGGACGGGTCGGCAGAGCGGGTAGCGGAGATACGAGGTGTGCAGGGCGATCGGGGTTGTGTCGACCAATCGCAGGCGACGGATCTTGATGACTTGCTCATTCCGGTCGACACCGAGGTGGCCTGCCACCTGGTCGGTTGCCGGAACGATGCCCCGACTCAGGATTCTGTTGTGCAACACCATGCCCTGCTTGAGCATCACCTGGGAGAAGCCGTCGAGTCGTGTGAACTCAGGGTTCTCCAGGGCGTCGCGTGCCACGAAGGAGCCTCTGCCTTGGTGGGCATGGACGAGCCCCTCCTGTTGAAGTTTGTCGAGCGCCTTCCGGGCTGTCACACGACTGACGCCATAGTTCGCCGCTAGCTGGCGTTCCGAGGGGAGTTGTTCCCCTGCCGGGGTGCTGCCTTCCTCAATTGCGGTACGCAGCCGCCGGTAGAGCTGCTCATACAGGGGTACGGGACTGTTGGCGTGCAGCATTGACATAAGTCTACCTCCTGGGTTCGATGTCAGTCGCCAGTCCCATTAAACCTCACTAACCTTCCATAAACCTGAAGAAGATGTCCCCACGCCTGACAAAAACCTTCCAATTCGTGAGGGGCGCGGGGGGCTTCCGGCAAGCCGGCGTGAATGAAGCGCGGTTTTCGTGGTGAGGGTGTACGGCGTGAGACGTCGATTGTGAGCTGCCCGAACGATGCTATACTGAGTCTGTCGATGTGGTGGGGTCGTGTGATGGGAGAGGGAAGATGACGAAGGCAAAACCGAAGGATGAGGCCCAGGTCCAGACGCGCACGCTCATCTCACAGCGTATGTCGTGGATGGTGTGGGCGATCTTGGCGTCGATGGTGGTCCTGCTGCTGTCGGCCTTCTCGAGGGCGTGGGAGACGAACCAGGCGCTCAAGGCGGAGATCGCCGCACTCGAGCCGCTGGTTGCCGCGTCGATCGGCGACCAGATGAGCCTTGAGGCGCGGCTAGCCTATGTCAAGAGCGATGAATATGTCGAGGCATGGTCCCAGACGCAGGCGGGGATGGCGCGCTCCGGCGAGACCCTGGTCATACCGGTCGACGTCACGCAGGTGCCGCAGCCTACGCCACAGGTGATCGAGGCACCGCCCCCGGTGCCCACGGCAGAGTCGTTCTGGTCTACTCTGTGGGGTTCACTGACGGGCGACTAGCCACGCTCTGAGTGCCTCGGCGACCTTGCGATCCGTCACCGCCATCGGCAGGTTGTCGATCGTGTCGAGATCAGCCCACCTGAAGTCCTCGCATTCCAAACACTGCGGATCTCCCGCCTTGAGTTCACAGATGAAGGCGTGGAGCGTGATGCTGAAATGGGTGTAGGCGTGCTCGACGACGATGAGTTCCTGCCCGACCTCGATCTCGATCCCCATCTCCTCGTGCAGCTCGCGTCTCAGGGCCGCCTCTAGGCTCTCCCCCGCCTCGCGCTTCCCGCCCGGAAACTCCCACATGCCTCCGAGCATCGCGTTGAGTCGCCGCTGAGCTACCAGGACCCTCAACCCCACGCTGCCGGGTTCGCCACGCAGCGTGACGGCGGCGGCGACGTCGTAGTGCGGGATCGTCCTTCGTGGGGAAGGTGCGGGGTAGGCCTCCGGATCCCCCTCCGCGCGACCCTGGCAGAGCTCCTGCCAGGGACAGAGTAAGCAGCGTGGTGCCCTTGGCGAGCAGAGTGTGGCGCCGAGTTCCATCAGGGCCTCGGTGAAGGCTCCCGGGGCCTCGCGGTCTATCCATAGGCCGACGATCTCCTCCAACTCGGCCGGCTTGGGCGCCGCAAGCCTCAACACGCGTGAGATCACGCGCCGCACATTTCCGTCGACGGCGGGCGCCGGGATGTTGAGAGCGATGCCGGCAATCGCCCCCGCGGTATAGGGGCCAATCCCGGGCAGGGCTCTCAGGGCCTGCACATCCCTGGGAAACTCACCCCCGTCCTCGACGATCATTCGGGCAGCCTCGTGCAGCGCTCGGGCGCGTCGATAGTACCCCAGCCCTTCCCAGGCTTTGAGCACCGCCTCCAGGGGGCTCGCCGCCAGCGTCTGCACGTCGGGAAAGCTGGCGAGGAACCGCCTGTAGTAGTCGCGGACGGTGTCCACCTGGGTCTGCTGTAGCATCACCTCCGCTACCCAGACGCGGTAGGGTGTGCGGTCGTGGCGCCACGGCAGGTCGCGGGCATGATGCGCGAACCAGGTCAGCAAGCGCCGCTGCGCCTCCTCGCGATGCTCGCTGAGATATGCGCGCCGTTCAGGATCCCGGGGCATAGAGTGGGCGGGCTCAGCTACTGCGCAAGGTTCACGACGATATTCGACGACGGCGGGGTCATATGTACCCAGACCCACGTCCCGACGTCGCCGTCGTGGCTGTAGGCAATGCGCACGTCATCCGGGGTTGTGGGCGTGGTCCAGTTGAAGAGCCACCTCGCGTCCAGGATGGCGAGGTTCACGCAGCCGTGGCTGCGGGTGAAGCCGAAGCTGTTGTGCCAGTAGGCCGCGTGGAGGGCATAGGCTCCGCTGAAATACTGCGTCCACTCCACGTCCTCAAGATAATACCACGCCGCGCTGTCGGGCCCGACATCCTGATTCCGCATCGGGGTTGAGGGGAGCTTCCCCCAGATACGCGTGAGCCCGTTCGGAGTCCACGTGCTCGTGCGGCCCGTCGAGACGAGGGTGGCGAAGACCATGCGCTCACCTTCATAGGCTGCCAGCGTCTGCTCGAAGGTGTTGATCTCGATCCACTTTTCGTCGCCCCCGACGCCTTCCGGCACCGGGTGGACGTCGACGCGTGAGGTGACGGACTGCTCGACCCACTGATCCGGCCCCCCCATATACCACAGCTGGGCGCCGACCGGCTCCTGGCCGCCGCC
>JAXGUU010000285.1:0-5503 GCA_040774145.1 Anaerolineae bacterium | reverse complement strand
TCCCGGCACCGTCTACTTCGCCCTATCCATCACGCTGCTCTTTGCCCTCCTGTGGCGAAACCGAGGGCCGATCGACCGGGTCCCGGTGGCGGCCGCGGCGGTGATGGCGATGACCTGGGGCGATGGCCTGGCGAGCATTGTCGGTCAGCGTGCTGGGCGTCATAGCTATACAGCGTTCGGTCACCGTCGTTCCTGGGAGGGCACGATCACCATGGGGGTGGTCAGTTACGTGGCGATTGCGGTGACGCTCCTGCTGCTCTCCGCCTCCCGGCTGAGCCCCTGGAGCGCGCCGTTGCAGGTCGGAGAGGGCCTGCTGATGGCGCTTGCCGGGGCCCTGATGGCGACCACGGCTGAGGGGCTCTCCCCTGCCGGCACGGACAATCTGACCGTTCCCCTTTTGAGCGGCTTCGTGCTGGCTCTCTTCACGCTGTGAGCGGCGGCGCCTGAGATGGGTATTGCCGTCAACGTGGGCCTCGGCCTCGCCCTGAGTGCGTTGATCGCTTGGGTCGCCTATCGCCGGGAGGCCCTCTCTGTGAGCGGCGCCGCCGGCGCCGTCGTCACGGGGACCCTGATCTTCGGTCTGGGTGGATGGGTTTGGGGGGGCTTGCTGATTACGTTCTTCGTGCTCTCCACGCTCCTCTCCAAGCACAGGGCGGCGACGAAGGAGCAGCTCGCCGAGAAGTTTGCCAAAGGCTCGCGACGCGACCTGGGTCAGGTCCTCGCCAACGGGGGCGCGGGGGCCTTCGCTGCGCTGATCTATCCCTTCGTGCCGCACCCGGCGCTCTTCTTTGCGTTTGCCGGCGCGATGGCGACGGTCAACGCCGATACGTGGGCCACCGAGTTGGGTGTGCTCAGCCCGCGATCACCGCGCCTCATCACAAACGGTCGGCGGGTCGAACCGGGTACCTCGGGCGGGATCTCGTTGTATGGCACACTGGCGACGCTGCTGGGGGGCACGACGATAGGCGCGGCGGCGATCTTGTATCTGCAGGTGCAGGGGGCAGCGGGAGGCCCTGGTGTTGAGCTCGCCGGGGGCGGATCCATGGTGCCGGCGCTGGTGATCGCCTGTGGATTGGGCGGGCTGATCGGTTCGCTCTTTGATAGTCTATTGGGCGCGACATTCCAGGCGATCTACTATACCGACCGCCGTCAGAAGGAGACGGAGCGTTGCGTGGATCCCGACGGCATCCCCAACCGGCTGGTTCGCGGTTGGCCGTGGCTGACCAACGACTGGGTGAACTTCCTCAGCTCGTTGGTTGGCGCGGGTGTGGGCGCCGTCGTCTTTGTCATCGCTGCTATGTTGGTTGGTTCCTGAGGCGTTCGCCGTCTCATGCATTTCTAGATCGGCTCACCTAACTCAAGGAGGTCACTCATGCCCAAAGTTACGATCGTTGGTGCGGGAGGCTACGTCTTCCCGCTGACGCTGATCCGCGACGTGCTCTCGTTCCCCGCTCTGCGCGACACGCACTTTGTTCTGATGGATATCGCGCCCGAGAACCTCGCGCGTACCTACGGTCACGCCAGACGCCTGATCGCGGCCCACGACCTGCCGGCGACGGTGTCGGCGACGACGGATCGTCGCGAGGCGCTGGAGCGCGCCGACTTCGTCGTGGTCACCTTTCAGGTCGGTGGGCTTGAGGCCTACGCCCACGATGTCGAGATCCCGCGCAAGTATGGACTCGATCAGACGGTCGGCGATACGCTCGGGCCGGGCGGCGTCTTTCGTGGCTTGCGGACGGCGGCTGCGCTTGATGCCATCATCGCTGACATGCACGAGGTCTGCCCCGATGCCCTGATGATCCAGTACGCAAATCCGATGGGGATCAACTGCTGGACCTCCTCGGACGCCGGCATTAAGACGGTGGGTCTCTGCCATTCGGTACAAGGGACCTCGCAGATGCTGGCGGACCGCATGGGCCTTGAACCCGGGACGTGGACCTTCAAGTGCGCCGGCATCAATCATCAGGCGTGGTTCGTCGAGTTCAAGCACCACGGCAAGGACGTGCTACCGCTGTTGCGTGAGACGATGAACGCCTACGCGGCACGCGCCCGCGCCGCGCAAGCGAGCGGCAACGCCAGTGATGAGCTCTACGGTGGTGGGGGAGAACAGGTACGCACGGCCATCATGAATCTGACCGGCTACTTTCAGACCGAGTCGAGCCACCACGCGTCAGAGTATCTGCCGTACTTCAGGCGCACGCCTGAGGAGGCAAATAGCTGGCTTCCTGAGCGTTGGGACTACTACGAGATCTGCAAGAACCACGACTTCGAGGGGCTGGAGCGGCGCGCAGCCGAGCTGGCGGAGCAGCCGCTGACGCCGAGTCACGAGTACGGTGCCTACATCATCGAGTCGATGACGACGAACACCCCACGGGTCATCTATGGCAACGTGCCCAACACCGGCATCATCACCAACCTGATGCCGGGCTGCAGCGTCGAGGTGCCGTGTCTGGTCGATGCGCAGGGCATTCAGCCGACCCATATCGGCGATCTGCCCGCGGCGTGCGCGGGGATCAACGCGGGCAGCGTGGCTGTGCAGGATTGTGCGGTCAAGGCGATCCGGACCAGGGATCGCGATCTAGTTCACGCTGCGATTGCGCTCGACAAATACACGAGCGCCGTGCTGACGCTGGACCAGATCCACGAGATGGTCGAGGAGATGTTCGCGGCGCAGGCACCGTGGTTGCCGCAGTTTACGACGCACTAGGTGGGGAGGGATACGATGTTAACGATAGCCAAGGTGCGGCAGCGCTTTCCGCGACCTAGAATCGACGATGTGCGTGTCGCGGTAGCAGAGCAGATGGAGGCGATGCGCGAGCGCATCCATCCGGGTGAGTCGATCGCGATCACGGTCGGCAGCCGTGGAATCGCCAACCTCGCGGCGATCGTCCATACGATGGTGGAGCAGATGAAGGGGTGGGGCGCCGCGCCGTTCATCATCCCCGCGATGGGGAGCCACGGCGGCGGCACTGCCGAGGGCCAACTGGAGGTCCTGGCTTCGTACGGGGTCACGCCTGAAGCTATGGGATGCCCGATCCGTAGCTCGATGGAGACGGTGGAACTGACCCCCCCTGACCCCCGAAACCGGGTCTATATGGACCGTCTCGCGCATGAAGCTGACGGCGTGATTCTGCTGAACCGCGTCAAGCTCCATACCGATTTCCACGGGCCGCACGAGAGCGGTCTGGTCAAGATGTCGGTGATCGGCCTTGGGAAACACCGTCAGGCGCTGGAGATCCACAGCTGGGGTGTCTATGGGCTACGCCACCTTATTCCCTGGACCTCGCGACAGATCCTGGCAACCGGCAAGATTCGCTTCGGGATCGCCCTGGTGGAGAACGCCTACGACGAGACGATGTTGGTGAAGGCGCTCGGCGCCGAGGCCATCCTGGATGCGGAGCCGGCGCTGCTCGACGTGGCGCGCGCGAATATGCCGACACTCCCGATCGATGATATCGACATTTTGATGATCGATCGTATGGGTAAGGATATCAGTGGCGCAGGCCTGGATCCCAACATCATCGGACGAAACATGATCCGCGGAGAGCCCGAGCCGGAGCGCCCGCGCATCAAGGCCATCACGGTCCACGATCTGACAGATGCCTCGCACGGTAACGCCGTGGGCATGGGGCTCGCGGACGTGATCTCGCGGCGGCTCTTCGACAAGATCGACCTTCAAGCGACCAACGAGAACACGGTCACCAGTTCGTTCCTCTTGAGGGGGAAGATCCCGGTGGTTGCTCCGGACGATGCCACGGCGTATGCCTATGCGCTGCGTAGCTGTGGGCGCATCGAGGGCGGTGAGCCGCGCGTGGTGCGGATTCGCGACACCCTGATGCTGAGCGAGCTCTACGTCTCCCCGCACGTGCTGTCGGAGATCCGGGAGCGTGCCGACATTGAGGTCCTGGGCCCACCAGCGCCCGCGTTCGGTGCTGTTGGGGACCTGGCGCCGTTCTAGCTGATCGGTCATGTCCGGGTCGCCTGCGCCCGCTCAGGCGACCCGGCGTGCGATGAGCAGCGATCTAGATCTGCGGGACGAAGAAGACCGGGTAGCCCAATGCCGCTAGGGGAAAGAGCGCGCGTCGGAAGACCAGCAGGAGCCGCAGCAGGATGGGACGCAGGATGGACTGGTCGTACATCGACCACATCTTGGACCAGGTGCCGTAGGGCTCCCACGGTGTGCTGACGACGACCCCCCAGACATTGACGATGACGGCGGCGAAGGCGAGCGCCAGGATGACGCCGATGACGGTGCCCAGGGCGTTGTCTCCCCAGCCCAGAAAGGCCACTTGGGCACCCTCAAGCGTCGAGTGACTCAAGAGTACGGCGAAGGCGAAGGTCGGCAGCAGAATCCCCATGAAGATGACGCTCTGGGCGATCGCGCTATTGCCCGAGGCTTGGCCAGAACCGGGGTTAATCGCTCCGCCTAGTAGAGCTCCGACGTCGAAGGTCACCACAATGAGGCCCAGCAGGATGCACAGCAGGTAGAAGGTGACGAGCATAACGGCTGACCTCGCCAGCCCTTCCGCCGCAGCGAAGGCGATGATCCCGGCAATGACGAGGAGCAGGAGCAGATCGAGCCACATATCTTCACCTCCCGGGGGCTACGTAGGGGTGCGGTACCAACTTCAATGCATTGCCGGCGTGGAGCTTGGCAAGGACGTCCTCGGGGAGTTCCATGCCGGTCAGCAGGTCGTCGAGATCGCCCCCAAAGTCATCCCGGGCATAGAGAAGCCGGTCCTGGAACTCGATCACGAAGTCGCGACCAAACGCCGGATCACGTGAGAGGGCGTTGCGAGCCGAATTCGCCGAGAGATCAGCGTAGAGATTGGGATAGGTCCGCAGCATCTCGACGACTCTACCGCCGGGCTTCACCGGCCCCTGCGGGTAACTCGTGATCTCTGCCTGGTCGTCTCCGGAGATGTGGGCCCAGAAGCCGGGCGCATGCCCGATGAAGGTCGTCTGGGGACAGGCCCTGACGGCGCGCTCAAAGGCGTCGATACCCCCTCCATACCACCAGTTGGGCCGCGGATAGGTTCTGCCCGTCGCGAACTCGTAGTCGATGTGCACGACGACGGGCAGGCCCTGCTCGCCACAGAAGCGAAACATCCTAAGCGCGTCCGGATTGTCATAGCGCATCCGCAGCTTCAGTTCGCCGTAGACGCGCACACCGTAGGTGTCGATGGCAGCGCGGAGTTGGTCGATCGCCTCCGGGCGCCTGGGATCGGGAGCGTAGCCCAACACGAAGCGATCCGGTGCGCGCTCCTTGTAGGCCAGACTGTGGGCCAGGGGAATCGGCCCGTGAGTTGCGGGCGCAACGGTCGTGTGATAGAAGGGGTCGACCTCGTCCTCCGGGGCGATCCATGTCAGCAGCCAGGTTTGATCGATCTGGTGCCGCTTCATGTTGTCCAGAGCCTTGGCCAGGTCGTGGCCTAGCCAATCCGGGTGGTTGTGTGCATCGATCTTCATAGTGTGAATCCTTGCCGGGTGAGTCCGGCCTTGA
>JAXGUU010000284.1:0-5508 GCA_040774145.1 Anaerolineae bacterium | reverse complement strand
TGCGTCTTCACCACCCACACACCTGTGCCCGCCGGACACGATCGCTTCCCCGCGCAGTTGATGCAGCATTACTTCGGCGACTATGCTGCTCACGAACTGGGACTGAGTTGGCATGACTTCATGGCCCTAGGTCGGGAGAACCCCTTCGACGACAATGAGGCTTTCTGCATGACGGTCTTGGCGATGCGCCTCTCCTCCGACACCAACGGCGTGAGCGCGCTGCACGGCGAGATCACGCGCAGAATGTGGCAGGGGTTGTGGCCCGGGGTGCCCGAGGACGAGATCCCGGTGTCGCATGTGACGAATGGGGTGCACATTCTCTCCTGGATCTCTCGCGACATGAAAGTGCTCTACGATCGCTATCTCGGTCCACGGTGGCGCGAAGAGCCTGGTGATCCGGATGTATGGCTCCTCGCCGGCAACATCCCACCGGACGAGCTCTGGCGCACCCATGAACGCCGCAGGGAGCGGCTGGTGGCCTTCACGCGGCAGCGACTTGTGCGTCAGCTGACAGAACGCGGCGCCTCGCCAAGTGACGTTCGAGCGGCGGACGAGGTGCTCGATCCCGAGGCCCTGACCATCGGCTTCGCCCGTCGCTTTGCCACCTACAAGCGTGCAACGCTGCTCTTGCGCGATCCGGACCGCCTGGCACGCATCCTCAACGACCCCGAGCGTCCGGTTCAGATCATCTTCTCGGGCAAAGCGCACCCTAGAGATGATCCGGGCAAGGCGATGATCCAACAGATCGTGGGGTTGGCCCGCGATGACCGGTTCCGCAACCGCATCGTCTTCCTTGAGGATTACGATATGATCGTGGCCCGCTATCTCGTGCAGGGGTGCGATGTCTGGCTGAACACCCCGCGCAGACCACGTGAGGCGAGCGGTACGAGTGGGATGAAGGCCGCTGCCAACGGCGTACTCAATCTGAGCACGCTAGATGGGTGGTGGGCTGAGGCCTGTACACCGAAGGTGGGGTGGACCATCGGTCGGGGCGAGGTCTACGATGATGCTGACTATCAGGACCGGGTCGAGGCCGAAGCGCTCTATGACCTCCTAGAGCGTGAGGTCATCCCGACCTTCTACGAGCGCTCGGGACGGGTGCCGCGTCAATGGGTGGAGGCGATGCAGGCCAGTATTGGTGAGATCTCCTATTTCTTCAACACCAACCGTATGGTGGCCGAGTACACCGAGAACTTCTACATGCCCTTGGCGGAGCGCTATCGGAGACTCGCCGCGGATGACTTCAGGGACGCCAAGGGGCTCGCGGCATGGCGTGAACGCCTCTCTAGGGTTTGGTCCCAGGTGCGCGTGGAGTCCGTGAACGGTGATCTGCCCCAGCTGCTGCGGGTCGGGCAGACCTTCCAGGCCCACGCCCAGGTCTTCTTGGGAGAGGTCAGGCCAGAGGATGTCTGCGTGCAGCTCTACGTGGGGTTGGTCAATCCCAATGGGGAGCTGGCTCAGGGTGAGCCCGTCGTCATGAAGGTCCACGAAGCGTTGGATGATCAGCGCTATCTCTACGTAGCCGATGCGACCTGCGGGATGAGCGGACTCCATGGCTATACCGTCAGGGTCTTGCCCTACCACGACGATCTGACGACGCTATTCCAGCGCGGCTTCATCCGCTGGGCCGGTTAGCCTCACCTCAAGGATGCGGTCCTTGCCGGCGAGGTCCCGGTGAATGTGTAGATCCGCATCCCCTGCAAGACGGTCTTCGAGAGCCGCCCTAGCGCTTAGCAGGGCGGCTTCTCCTTGTTGCTCGCCGATCTCCACCAAGAGATACCCTCCGTCTGCCAGACGGTCGTGAGCCTGTCGTAGCAGGCGTGCGATCACGCTGATGCCCTGAGGGCCACCGAGCAGCGCGGTTCGTGGCTCATGACGTACCGATAGGGGCAACTCATCCCACTCCGCTTCCGCGACGTAGGGGGGATTGCTGACGATCAGATCCACAGGTCCGCGTAGCGCTGTCAGCAGGTCGGCTTGCAGCCAGGCGATGCGCCCGCTCACGCAGTGGCGTCGTGCGTTCTGTCGCGCGATGTGGAGGGCGGCGGCGGAAAGATCCGTTGCGAAGAGGTGCAGCCCCGGCGATCGCACCGCCAAGGTCACCGCAATGCACCCGGATCCTGTGCCGACCTCTACCACACGCGGGTTCACAAGGGTGGAAAGACGCTCCAGTGCCAAGGTGACCAGTAGCTCGGTCTCGGGTCTGGGGATGAGGACAGCCGGCGTTACCGTCAAGGATAGGCCGTAGAACTCGATGTCCCCGATGAGGTAGGGCAATGGGGTGCCTGCTGCCCGTTGCTGCACGAGCTCGGTGTAGTGTCTCGCGGTCTGAGGCCGCAGGGGCCATTCTGGGTGTGCTAACAGCGCCGTGCGCGCGACCTGAAGCACGTGAGCGAGGAGACGCTCGGCCTCGGTGTGGGGACGATCCGTGATGGCGGCGAGGCGCTGCGCCGCCCAGCGCCGAGCCTGATCGACAGTGGTCAGATCAGGATCAACCGACAACGCTATTCTCGTTTGAAGCGCTTTTCCAGCTCTTCTAGGAGTTCGGCAGCCTCGACCAGCTTGTCCAGCGGATTCCGCTTCCCCGTGAAGTAGCGATAGTCGCACGGCATGATGTCCAACTGCGCGACCAGGGTCCCGTGGTGCTTGCGTACCGTATCGACCGAGACACCGTAGTGCTCAGCCAACTCCTCCATCGGCTCGTCGTGCAAGTTGACTTTACGTACCGTGTAATCCAGCGCAGCGGCCCAGGCCTCGGGCTTGGGGATGTTCAGCGGCTCCTCGCCCAAGATGATGCGGAACTCCAGCCACATATGGATAGCTGCGCCGATCATATCGATCGGCAGATCGGCAGCGGTCATCTTTTCTGTGAGGTGATCCTCCACGGGGTCCATGCCGCTGGCGAAGAGCTGTTCGATGCGCCCCGACACTTTGGAGTTGGGTTCGAGTCGCAGGTAGTTGGCCAAGGCCCGGAGAGCGCGATCAAAATCGCCCGCGCGCGAGAGCACCTGGGCCATGCTCATATGATAACTGGCATTGTCAGGGTGGAGCGCAACCACCTCTTCCAGTCCCTTGATCGCGTCCTCGACATCCCAGCTCTCATAAGAGGCGATGGCGTGATCGTACAGGCTTTGTGCTTTGCGCCGCTTCACTGGTGCAGATTGTTCCGGGCTCATCACGACCTCCGAGAATGATGACAACTGAGCGAGGACATTATAGCATCGCCTCTGGGGCTGCCAAAGGGCGCTACCACCAGCTATCTATGGCCACCTCCACGCCCCAGGACGCCAGCAACCTCAGGATCTCGTCCCAATGGCTCTCGTGGACCACCGCGAGGTCCTGCATACCCGGCAGGGGGCGGAGCCAGCGGCGTAGATCCGGGTCCGCTCGGCGCAGTTCGGCCAGCGCACCATGCTTCTGGAGGCGCAGTAGTCTCACGTGCGCGGTCTGTCCTTCGCCAAAGTGTTTGCCCCACGACTTCAGGCGTTTCTCCCAAGGCTCCGGTAACGTGCCCCCGGTCATCTGCTGCAGTTGTGAAATGATCGCCAGGGGATCGGTCCCCAGGTCGGCGGCCCTTCGCACGGACTCGGGCGTCAGCTGCCATCGTCCGTTGCGGGCCTCGGCTATGTGGCGCAGCACGCCGGTGACGTAGAGGCTCGGTAACGCTGTTCGCGAGTCGAGTTCGTCATCGTGCCATACCAGGCTATTCGGCAGGTCCGCCTCCGCGCCGTGGGAGTGGGCGGCGAGCATCTGGTGCCTGCGCAAGCCCTGCTCGATCGATGCTGCATCGCCGGGCAAAAACCAAGCGGTACGCTCGCCCAACGCGTGCAGACGGGGGGCCAGCTCGGGATCCGCCAGTAGCTGCTCCAAGACGTCGGCCTGATCCACCTGAAGGATCTGAACCGCGCGCCGGATCACGATGCGCTCGAACTGCTGCCCCCATGCCTGGAGGGAGCGCACGATGTTCTGCGGCACGGGTTGGTCGGTTGCCTCCTGGAGGTAGGTGATGATGCCATCGATCGTCTCCCCGCGTTGCAGCGCCTGATAGACGTGATCTCGGGTGAGACGATAGGTGATCACGCTTTCATCGATCTTCTCGCGTGCCGCAAACTGCTCAAGGCCGGCCAGCGTTCGCAGCGGCACCGGTCCCAGGGCGAGCATCTGAAAGTCCGGCTGCAAGATGACCTGCCAGGGTGGCTCCTCGCTCTGCGATGGCCCCGGCACGCCGCTCTGTGTTGTCCGCAGTGCCGGCGTGGCTCGTAGGGCTGTGGGTTCCGCATCGTCGGGTGCCTGATAGGCGAGATCAACCATGCCGAGTTCGCAGAGCTCCTTGAGCGCGTTATGGATGGCCAACCGCTCATAGCTCTCCACCTTGGCGACGTGTTGGCTGCGATACCTCTCATCAAACCAGCGACCGTAACCGGTGGTGACATACCGCCACTCAACACTCATCACCAGCCCGCCGCGGTGTCCCGCCGTCAGCAGTTTGACGAGCAGTGAGAAGGAGAACCAGCCGAGCTCCGTGACCTGTTCAAGGGTTGAGAGGATCGTCTGGCGAATCGTGGTGGCCGGTCTCGGTCCCGAGAAGGCATCGTAGGCGTTGAAGAAGACGGGCGCCGCCTGATCGTCTACCAGCGGAGTTGTGAGCTGGGTATAGGCTTGTAGGAGATCGCGTTGCTGTTGTGCGGGCTTGGCACCCCAGAAGAGCGTGGCGGCATGGTTGTCGACCACCGAGATGGTCGAACCATCCCCTGTGATCAGATGGAGCGCTTCGAGCAGCTCATAGAGCCATTGGACACGCGGTAGCCCGGCTTCCTCATCGAGACCCAAAGCTGTCGCCAGCCGGCGTCGATCGCGTTTCCCCATCCCACCGGCTTTGAGCTGGCGGGCCGGTTGCCTTCGGAGCTCCGACCAACAGAAATGGAGTTCGCGCAAGGTCTGCTGCGTCTCGCGGCTCATGACCTCTGAAGGTGCCGGCGGAGCCACGTCGCTGATCATCGCATCGGTGGGAGGGCGCTCAAGGCGGTCGTCCGGAAGGGCGTTGCGCACCTCAACGGCAAAGCCAAGCTCAAAGGGCGCGGCTAACGTGCGGAGCGTGGCGCTTCCATAGGGCTCAGCGAGATTGATGAGCAGGCCCCTTCCCAGCAGCGTGCCGATCACGCCATCGGCGGAGGGGCGACGGCTTAGGCCCGGCTGTCCTTCGATGTTGACCAGACCGCTGAGCATCAATTGCCTGACGAGGTCATCATAGGCCAAGGGTGTCTTGCTCGTGTAGGCGATGGCCAGAGCGGCGCGTTCGACGTCGGAGAGCGTCTCAAGGAAGGACTTTGACCGCACCTGTCTGAGGATGGCGCGATTGAGCTCCTCCACCAGCTCCGCTTTGCGAGTGACACGACGATCGGGCGCGATCGCGAGCGTCTCCGCGATCTCTTTGAGCGTGTCCATGTGATACGCCTCCAGGGCCGCCTTTAGCTGTGACATCGCTAGGCGACCTCCTTCGGCATATAG
>JAXGUU010000283.1:0-5517 GCA_040774145.1 Anaerolineae bacterium | reverse complement strand
GGCGCCGCTCTGCTGGAGCGTGGCGCATCTGGGTCCGCTGGCGGCGACGGTCTCGGATGCGGCGCTCGCCTATGCCGCGATGGCGGGACCGGATCCCTGCGATCCGATCTCGCTTCGCCAGCCGCTACCCACGCTGCGCTCGCCGTCCACAGGTGTGCCGTGGGACCGGCTCGACCTTGACGATCTGACGCTCGGCGTCTACTGGCCCTGGTTCCGCCACGCGACGGCTGAGGTCGTTTCCGCTTGCGAGGCGAGTCTGGTTGCGTTCGAGACCATGGGCGCCGGCGTCCGAGAGATCACGATCCCCGATCTGGAAGCCGGGCGCATTGCACACACCATCACGATCGCCAGCGAGATGGCGCAGGCCTTGGACAGGTTCCACACGGCACATGGTCGTGACCACGGGTTGGATGTGCGCCTCAACTTGGCGCTGGCGCGTCGACTCTCCTCTTTGGACTATATCAAGGCACAGCGAGTGCGCGCGCGGCTGATGGCGCATTTCGACCGCGCGCTGGCGGAGGTCGACGCAATCGTGACCCCTGCTACGGCGCTGGTCGCGCCGCCGATTCGCGCGCAGGCTCTGTCGGGCGGCGAGTCGGATCTATCGACGTTAGTGGAGATTATGCGCTTTGCAACCCCTGCCAACCTCACCGGGCTTCCTGCGATCTCGTTTCCGGTGGGCTACAACAGCTCCGGTCTCCCCATCGGGCTGCAGGTTATCGGCAGGGCCTGGGATGAGCCGACGCTGCTGCGGCTGGCGTTGGCTGCTGAGCAGTGGGTGCATCGACGCCAGCCGGAGCGTCATTATCGCTTGTTACCAGTCTAGGCAGTCACGTAGTCACCAGCAAACTCAAGGAGACAGACTTATGATGAGCAACCAACTACCCGTCAGTACACCGGAAGCCCAGGGCCTATCGTCCGAGGCCCTACTCGCCTTTTTGGCGGACGCTGAGGAGAGCGTCGACGCCCTCCACAGCTTCATGTTACTGCGCCATGGGCACGTGGTCGCCCAGGGCTGGTGGACGCCCTATGCGCCCGAGCTGCCCCACATGCTCTTCTCATTGAGCAAGAGCTTCACGTCGACTGCTGTCGGCTTAGCCGTCGCCGAGGGCCGGCTCTCGGTGACCGATCCCGTGCTCTCCTTCTTCCCGGACGAGGCGCCCGTGGAGGTCAGCGAGCATCTTGCCGCGATGCAGGTGCGGCACCTGCTGACGATGACGACGGGCCACGCTGAGGACACGACCGGGGCTCTCTTTGCTGCCGAGGACGGTCGATGGGTACGCGCGTTCCTGGCCCTGCCCGTTGCGTACGAGCCGGGCACGCACTTCCTGTACAACACCGGTGCGTCCTATGTGCTCGCGGCGATCGTGCAGAAGCTCACCGGCATGTCGTTGATGGACTATCTGACGCCGCGGTTGTTCGAGCCGTTGGGGATCGAAGATGCCTGGTGGGAGGTGTCACCGGAGGGCGTCGCGATGGGGGGCTTCGGCCTGAACGTGAAGACCGAGGACATCGCACGCTTGGGGCAGCTCTATCTCCAGAAGGGTGTGTGGGAGGGGAAGCGCATTCTGCCCGAGGCGTGGGTCGAGGAGGCCACGTCACGTCAGGTCGCCAACTCGCCGAACGAGAACACCGACTGGGAGCAGGGCTACGGCTATCAATTCTGGCGCTGCCGTCACAACGCCTATCGCGGCGACGGCGCGTTCGGCCAGTACTGCATCGTGATGCCCGATCAGGATGCGGTGATCGCGATCACGAGTGGCGTGGGTGATATGCAAGCCGTGCTGAACCTCATCTGGCAGCATCTGCTGCCGGCGATGGGGCCCGAGGCCTTGCCGGACGATGCCGAGGCTCAGGCGGCGCTGGCCGAGAAGCTCGACAGCCTCGCTCTGCCCCTGCAGGATGGCGCGGCGACCTCCGCGTGGACCTCACGCGTATCGGGCCGGACCTATCGCTTCGATACGGCGGAACAGACAGCCACTGTGGACCGCCACAGCGCTCCGGCCGAGGCCCAGATCGTCGAGGCGATCACGCTGGTGCTGCCTGAGGAGGGCGGCGGCACGGTAACGATCCGCGACGGGCGAGGCGATCACGCGCCTTGGACGGCGAACGCGCCTCGGACGGCGGACGCGCCTCGGACGGCGGACGCGCCTCGGACGGCGAACACGCTTGACTTCGGCTATGGCGCGTGGCGCTATGGCGAGACGGCCCTGGGCGGCGATGAGCCGCGCCGCGTGGCAGCAAGTGGTGCGTGGGTGGACGAAGACACGCTCGTGGTGAAGCTGTGTCTCTATGAGACGCCCTTTGTGCCGACGCTGACCTTTCAGTTCTCCGACGACGAGATGCGCTACACGCTGGAGATGAACGTCAGCTTCGGTCCGACCGCGGCTCCGACGCTGGTCGGTAAGGCGCGGTAGAGGCAGAGTCCTCGACGGCTGCCGCGAGGCGCACCAGCAGGCCGGCGAGCGCCAGGGTGAGAACGAAGGCGGGTGCCGACAGGAGCCCCAAGTGGTGGTTGTAGAGGGTGTGCCGATACGGGAGCGGCTGAGGAGATTGACCGCGGTGATGGCGAGCGTCGCGAAGATCAGTGAGGGCCAGCTCGCGGCGGTCATGATGGCGAGACCGATCCATCTGCCGATCCGGCGACGCGCCTGGAGGGCGATCAGCATGCCGCCGGCGGTTACCACCCCTCCGGCGGCGAGGCTGAGCGGACTGAAGGCCACGGCCTTCGAGGTGATGGTCACGAGGTCCAGCCTTGAGAGGACATAGATGGCCTGGGCGCATGCAGCGCCCAGGCCGACGGGGACCGCTGCCCTCAGCCGGTACCACGACAGCCGGCGCTTGTGTGCCTGCCATCCGAGCCAGATCAGGGATAACACGCCGACCCCGGAGACCAGTGCGTCTCCTCCGGTCTGCTGGCTGAAGATGAGCGTGTGATCCAGCGAGTCCAGCAGGAGGTCGCTGGGATACCAGGTCCACGGCGCGCGGCGTCGTAGCTCGACGGTCAGGTCACCGCCTTCGTGGATCAACACGATGACCTTGTCGTCCCGTACGTTGATCATCTGCTGTAACGATACACTGTGAAGATCACCAGGGCCGTGACGCGAGACAGGGTCGATGCTGCAGACGAGGCGGTAAGTCGCAGTTTCAGGGAACCCCGGATCGACTTCCTTCGTCTTTACTAAGGGATGCCATCGCCGTCCCCATTGGACATTTTAGGGACCGTCGGTATCCTTCAGTGTGACACCTGATCGAGCATGTGAGGTGATATGGGCGATAGCAACGTAGTGAGGGATAAGCCCCGGGGGCCCTTTCAGGTGCTTCTGGGCATGCTGTTGAAACCGCGTTCGACCTTAGCAGACCTCAGCACTGCGCGACGTCGTTGGTGGTGGCTGCCGGCTCTGCTGATGATCGTCGCCGTGAGCCTGTATGGCGTCGCTTTTGCTTCTGCCAGCGCCGCGGATCAGCAGCGGGCGATGGAGGCCGTCTTCGAGGGCGTTCCCGGTGACGTGCGGGGTGCCTCCGTGCCCCCACAGATGTCGTCGGGGCTCTCGATGGTCACGGTGATCCGGGTGGGGGGGCAGGTGTTGGGCACCCTGGTGACGTGGCTCATCTGGGCCGGGCTCCTCTACCTCGCCAGCACCTTTCTCGGGCAGAATGGCGCCCACTTTGGGGGGTTCTTCGCCATGGTGGCGTGGACCTGGCTGCCCTATTCGGTGCGCAACCTGATTCAGGCCGGCTACAGCGCGCTGACGGGGCAGGCCATCTACAATCAGGGGCTCTCCGGCCTGGTGATCGACAAGGCGCCTGCTGCACCGACCGTATCGGCCGTCTCGGCTGTGCGGGGGCCCGTGTATGCTTCGGGTGGGGCCCTGATGGCCGCATCGCGAGGGGATCAGGTGCTGGCGGCGCTGCTGGCGCGCGTCGATATCTACCTGATCTGGAACCTGATCTTGATCACCCTGGGCGTTGCGGCCTTTGCTCGTCTGAAGACCAAGAAGGCCGCCCTGGGCACGCTGGTGATCTGGGTCGTGTTCACGCTGATCAGCCTGCTGCCGACCATCATAGGGCTCGGCCAGGGTCTGGGCATCTTCTAGTCAATGGCCGATGTGACCTCCGAGGGCGCCGTGCGGGACGCCCCGCAGATCCGTATTGAGGAGCTGCATCGCGACTTCGTGATGGGCGATCAGGTCGTGCACGCCGTGAACGGGATCACGACCGAGGTGGCCGCAGGTGAGTTCCTGGCGGTGATGGGGCCTTCCGGATCGGGGAAGTCGACGCTTCTCTATCTGATCGGCGGGCTGGATCGTCCGACAGGCGGTGAGATCTGGGTCCATGGGCGGGAGATTACGGGGCTGGACGAGAACGAACTGGCTGCCTACCGTAGGCGTGAGATCGGCTTTATCTTCCAGTCCTACTTTCTGGTGCCGACGATGACGGCGTTGCAGAACGTGCAGTTTCCGATGATCTTCGCCCAGGTTCCGGCTGCGGAGCGTGAGCCGCGCGCGCAGCAGTTGCTGGCGCAGGTCGGACTTGCGGATCGTATGAACCACCGACCGACGGAGCTCTCCGGAGGACAGCAGCAGCGCGTTGCGATCGCGCGGGCGTTGGCTAACGACCCCAAGATCATCCTCGCCGACGAGCCCACGGGCAATCTCGACACCGAGTCGGGGGCGGTGATCATGGATCTGCTGGCTCAGCTAAATCGGGAGGAGGGACGCACGATCGTGATCGTGTCCCATGACCCGTCAATCACGGTCTACGCTACGCGCACGCTGCACCTGCTGGACGGCAGGCTGCGCGATGGCATCGAGGCAGACCGCAGCGCTGCGGTCACGCCACGGTAGGATAAGCGACGTCAATCTACGAGGTAGCTTTATGAAGAGATCCGTTGTGCTGCTAGGGTTGGTGGTCTGTTTACTGGTGCTGAGTCTGCCCCTGGGAATCGGTGCGCAGGGTGAGGAGACACCGGAGCCGTTGGCTCCGCCTGCATCGACGCCTGGGCCCATAAGCTTTGAGCCGCAGACGTTCGTGTCGGGCGTTGGAGGAACACTGAGCATCATCGGCAAGGGGTTGACCTCCGATATGGTGGTGCGCTTGGTGAACTATGGCCTGCTCACGACGTCGTATATCAATGAGGGCGCGCTCACCGCACAGGTGCCGTCGACCGTGCCTCCGGGGTCCTACGGGGTGCGTGTCACCGATGGTGGTGCGTATGATGAGTTGGTGGGCACATTGACGCTCATCGCTCCCACGCCGACGCCCAAGCCGACCGCCGCTCCGACGGCGCCGCCGCCTGCACGGCCCGGTCAGCCGATCCTCACGATCCGCAACTACACGGTGACGCCCGAGCAGGTCCGGCCCGGACAGGAGTTCGAGGTCGCGATCGAGATCTACAACAACGGCAGCCGCGCCGGTGAGAACACGCTGGCGATCTTCCCCGGCGGCACCTTCCTGCCCGTGGGGGAGAAGGGCCACCAGTTGTGGCAGATGCACATCAACGCGACGGTCGTGGTG
>JAXGUU010000282.1:0-5552 GCA_040774145.1 Anaerolineae bacterium | reverse complement strand
CTTTGGGCAGACGGGACAGATCGCCCCGACCGTCGATCGGCTCGAGCGCGACATCCTGGATCGGCTGGTCGATGCAGTCGGCGGGGTGGGGCGCTTGGCCTCTCACGGAGCGTTGTGGGTCGATCGTTGGTTGATTGAGGGGGTGGTCAGTGTTGCGGGCGGTGCAAGCCGCATGCTGTCCGCTCTCCTGCGCCTCGCCGATATCCACGTCGTGGATGGGACAGTAGAGGCGGCTGCAGAGACGGTGGGTGGTCTGGGACGGTGGATGCGGCGCTTGCAGAGCGGCATCCTGTCCGACTACCTGTGGAATGCATTCATGGTCATTCTCTTGTTGGTCGCCGCGCTGGTGTTCTTCCAGCGTATCTGATGATGGAGGTCTAGGTCCTATGGCTATCCCACTTCTGAGCGTGACGCTCTTTGCCCCACTGCTGGGAGCGCTTCTTGTGCTGGCGATTCCCGGCAGGTGGAAAGTCGTGGTCCGCTGTGTCGGCGTGTTGGTGGCGCTGGCTGTGCTGGTCCTGACGAGCGCGATCTGGTGGGAGGTCGCTGCCCGCGGTGCCGCAGAGATGCAGCTGGTTGAACATCACCTATGGGTTCCCGACCTCGGCCTCAACTATACTTTGGGCGTGGACGGCTTGAGTGCGCCGATGATCTTTCTCGCCGGGCTTCTCACGCTGCTGGTGATGTTCTACAGTGCCTTCACGATTCATGATCGGGTGAAGGAGTACTACCTCCTCTTCCTCCTGCTTGAGACAGGTGTTCTGGGTGTCTTTATGGCCCTGGACATGATACTTTTCTACGTGTTCTGGGAGGTTGGGCTCGTGCCGATGTTCCTGCTCATCGGCGTATGGGGTGGGGCGCGACGCGAGTACGCGTCGATCAAGTTCTTCCTGTACACGCTCACCGGTAGCGTCTTCGGTCTGCTGGGTATCCTAGCGGTCTACAACGAGACCGGCACCTTCAACATCCTCGAGGCTGCCGCCGCACGTCCCTTTGTCGGCAACCCGACCTGGGCCACGGTCGTCTTCTGGGCGCTCTTCATCGCTTTCGCCATCAAGATCCCGGTGTTCCCCTTCCACACCTGGCTGCCGGACGCACACACCGAGGCCCCCACGTCGGGTAGCGTGATCTTGGCCGGGTTGCTGCTCAAGCTGGGCGGGTATGGCATGATGCGCATCGCGCTCCCCCTGTTCCCGGAGCGCTTTTACTACTTCACTGTCGAGGTACCCATCATCACGGTCGTCGCCGTGATCAGCATCGTCTATGGCGCACTCGTCTGTATGGCCCAATGGGACCTCAAACGCTTGGTGGCCTATTCGTCAGTCGCACACATGGGCTATGTCACCCTGGGACTCGCAGCGGCTGCCGCCGGTTGGGGGCAAGGCGAGGCACCCGACGTGTTGAACGCTGCCGCCTCGGGCATCAATGGCGCGGCGCTGCAGCAGTTCTCCCACGGCATCATCACCGGCGCGATGTTCTTCCTCGTCGGGATGATCTACGAGCGTGCCCATACCCGCGACCTCAAGGCCTTCGGCGGTCTGGCCTCCATCATGCCTGTCTATTATGGGATGACGCTGGTGACCGCTTTTGCATCGCTGGGGCTACCCGGCTTGGTGGGCTTCTGGAGTGAGTTGGCCGTCTTCCGCGGCGCTATCTACACGATACCGGTCGCTGCCGTCGTCGGCGTGATCGGCATGATCTTCACCGCTGCTTACGTTCTATGGAAGATCGTCCAGCATCTGTTCCTGGGGACCTTGGACCGCGCCCGTTGGGGAGGGCTGCATGATCTGGCGTGGTGGGAGAAGTTGACCTTGTGGCCTCTCGTGGCCCTGATGGTGATTCTGGGCCTCTACCCGGCGCCGTTGGTCAATACGTTCAACGCGGCGGTGATGACGTTGCTGCGTTCCTACGTGCTGCGTTAGCGAGGTTGATGATTGGAGCCACTACTGCTGGCCTGGTATCTCGTGCCTGCACTCTGCCTGGTGGGCGGAGCGTTGGTCATCTTGCTCGTGGACCTGATCCTGTTGCGCCCGAGGCTAACGTCAGAGCTCGTTGGGTGGTTAGCTGTGGCCTCGGTCGTCTTGGCCGTAGCCCTCTCCTTCGTGTCCGAGCCACGGGCCCTGCTTGTCGCCTGTCCTGAGTGCAGTGCGACCCTGCGACCTTCGGTGACGATCCTGGCAGTCTTGACCTATGATGCTTTCACGGCTTTCGTCTGGCGCCTGATCCTTGTCTCGTTAGGGCTCATTCTGCTCATCAGTCGCGCGTATGTTCGGCGTCTCGGGCTGGAGCCTGGTCTCTTCTACGCGAGTCTGCTGCTCTTTGGGTTCGGCGCCATGGTACTGGCAGCGACGAGCAACATCGTCATGCTCCTGCTCGCCGTGGACTTTGTGAGCATCGTCGGCTATCTGCTGACGGGATTCCTCCATAACGATCGACGGTCGACTGAGGGCGCGATTAAGTACCTTGTCTATGGGTCTGTGCTTTCGGCGACGATGGCGTTTGGCCTCTCCTGGCTCTATGGCTTGACCGGCACTGCGGACTATGCCTCAGTTGCTCAGGCGCTGGTGAGCCGAGACGTGGCGTCGACGGCGTGGTTGCCGATGCTGGCGTTTATCCTGGCCGGCTTCGCGTTCAAGATCGGCGCTGCTCCCTTCCATCAGTGGGCGCCGGATGCTCTCGAGGGCGCACCCACGCCCGCTGCCGCGGCACTGGCCGTGGTCTCCAAGGTCGCCGGCGTTGCGGCGCTGGTGCGGCTCACCACCGTGATGCTCCCCGCTCATCTCGAGCTTGGGCTCTGGTGGCGCTGGCCCATGGTGGCGGTGCTGGCCATTATCGCGATGTGCGTCGGGAACCTTGGCGGGATGTGGCAGACAGGTATGAAGCGTCTGATTGCCTATTCCGGCATCGCACAGGTCGGCTACGCTCTGACCTGCGTAGCCCTGGCTAACCAGCGCAGCATGTCGGCCCTGCTCGTCTACCTGACAGCGTATGCCCTCGCTGAACTGGGTGTCTTCACCGCGATCGTGGTCGTGGCTGCACACGAAGCGCGTATCGTGCCCGACATGGCCTGGTCCGGAGGGGAGGAGGGGGCTGGGACGATCGCGGATTACCGCGGACTCTACCACCGCTCGCCTGTGTTGGCTGTGCTCCTCATCGTCAGCGTGCTCTCCCTATTCGGTATGCCGGGCACCGGCGGCTTCATAGGCAAGCTGGGCCTCCTTTCCGCGCTGTTGGAGGCGCGCCGTGTCGGGTTGTTAGTGCTGACGGCCCTCAACACCGTTGTGTCCATGGTCTACTACTGGCGTATCGTCCGCGTGACCTTTGTGGAGACAGATCATGAAGCGCCGTCCGTGCCCGTGCCGCTTGTGACGTTGGCCGTCGCCGGCCTCGTGCTCCTGGTGGTGCTCGCTATCGGTATCTATCCGGCCCCCCTGGTTCGCTGGGCAGAGACGGCGGCACTGAGTCTGTTCGAGGGGTGGTTGTGAGCGGGGCCGTATCTGCCGGTCCGTCGGTGGCGTTGCTCCACGATTGGCTGAATCAGTATGGTGGCGCCGAGCGAGTGCTTGAGCACCTCGTGTCGATGTTTCCCCAGGCGCCGGTCTATACGAGCATCTACTGGCGCGACGGTATGCCGCCCGCCTACGGCACGTGGGACATCAGGCCCACGTGGATGGACCATCTCCCCGGCATCCATCGGCGGCACCAAGTCTACTTCCCCTTGTACGCCCTTGCCTTCAGCCGGATGGACTTGAGCCACAGCGCGTACGATTTGGTGCTGAGTAACAAGAGCGGCTTCTGCCACGGCGTCCGTACCGGCGAGGTGCCGCACCTCTGCTATTGTCTGGCTCCCACTCGCTATGTGTGGCAGTTCGAGCACTATGCGGCCCGCGAACAGCTTCCCGCTGCTGTGCGGTTGTTGCTCGGGCCCATCGTGAAGCTGCTGCGCCGGTGGGACTACGATGCAGCCCAACGGGACAACCTGCACTTCATCGCGATCTCCCGCGAGATCCAGCAGCGCATCAAGCAGTTCTACGGACGGTCATCGACGATCATCCATCCCCCGGTCGATGTCGATCGGTTTGCTCCCCTTCCCAACGCATCGCGGTACGAGCGCGGTGACTACTACCTGGTGGTCTCACGCCTCGTCCCATATAAACGCATCGATCTGGCTGTGCGGGCCTTCACCCGGCTGGGTTTACCGTTGCTCATCGCCGGTGAGGGCCGTGATCGCCCGGCTCTGGAAGCCATCGCGGGCTCCACAGTTCGCTTCCTGGGTCGCGTGTCTGAGGAGGCGTTGGGCACGCTCTTGGCGGGCTGTCGGGCTTTCGTGTTTCCGGGACATGAGGACTTCGGCATCGCGCCTGTTGAGGCGCAGGCTGCGGGCCGTCCTGTGATCGCTTACCGTGCTGGTGGGGCGCTTGACACCGTCATTGAGGGAGTCACGGGCTGTTTCTTTGATGAGCCCCTCGTCGAGTCACTGATGGAGGCTGTGGTGTCCTTCGATGCCGATGGCGTCGACCCCATGACCCTGCGTGAGCACGCTGAGCAGTTCTCGGTTGGGCGGTTCCGTGCGCGGCTGATGGACCAGGTGCGGGCGGTTCTCGAAGGGACGTCCCGAGTCTAGACCTACGGAAGGGCCTGAATCTCCCATTCCGGGCGCTTGGTCCACCAGGGGAGGACCCCGTACGACTCGATGACGTCCTCCTCGGGGTAGATCTCCAGCATACACTCATACCAGCTCAGGCCTTCGGTTTTCTGGAAGTGCCACCATTCGATGTCGAAGTAGGAGCTTCGCCAGTTCGATAGGGCATTTCGCCGCTCCCACCCATAGTCCAGGGCGATCGTTGTGAAGTCGACGTAGTAACCGGAGGGAATCGCCTTGAGTTCGCCGCCCTGCGCTGTTGGCAGCCCCCCCTTGGCGCGGGCGTTCAGGTCCCACGGAGCTACCCGCAGGGGCTCACCCAAACTCCCATCTTGCGTCCGCGCCCTAATGAAGACGCGCCAGTAGGTGACACCGCCGACATCCTCTCGGATCAACTCGATGTCTCCCGTGCGCAGGAATCCCTGGTTAATGTCGACGGCTCGACCGCAGACGTGCCACGAGATGCGTCCCTGACCGGGGCGTGGCGTGTGGTTCATCGGACGCGAGGAGTCCCCTAGAATGGAGAGGTAATCCCACCCCGTCTCCATCTGGATTCGCTCGCGCAACGCGTTGTAGCTGTCGTTGACGCGATCGCTGAGCTTCTCCGCCTGATGGCTGCCGTTGACGTTGGGTAAGTTGACCAGTTGATAGCGACCTGAGGAGGCGCCGTCTCCCGAAATCGCTGTCAGGAGCAGCTCGGTGTAGAGTGGGGCTGTCCCCATAACGCCCTGGCGCTCGAGGTGCGCTTCCAGCTCCGGATCCAGTCCATCGGCGCGCCATTGTGGGCGGTAGATGGTGTCGGTCGAGCTGAAGCCCTCCTGCGTCAGTCCCCATCCTCGTCGATCCGCTGCAACCAGATAGGAGGTCCCGCCCTGCCTGGAGACAAAGGCGAGTGCCTGCCCATCGGGCG
>JAXGUU010000281.1:0-5559 GCA_040774145.1 Anaerolineae bacterium | reverse complement strand
TGCCCGACGACGTGCTGGCGGCGGTGCAGGCCATCTCGGACGAGCTCTACCTCTCGATGCCGATCTACCCCGATATGTGGGGCAACTGGCGCACCTGGAACCGACGCGGCCCGCAGCGCGAGGTGTGAGGCCTGTCGGCACATCCAGCTGAGAGCTTGCAGCCCCGTCCCGGGGCGTCGGACGCGGCGAGACTTGGCGCCTCTCCGCTTCGCCGAGTTCGCCGTCAGACCAGCCCGCCCGGAGATGGGGCGGGGAGCCTACATCAGCAAGCTTGCAGCCCCGTCCTCGCGGCGTCGGACGCGGCGAGACTTGGCGCCTCTCCGCTTCGTCAGGCTCGCCGTCAGACCAGCCCGCCCCGAGACGGGGCGGGGAGCCTACATCAGCAAGCTGGCAGCCCCGTCCTCGCGGCGTCGGACGCGGCGAGACCTTGGCGCCTCTCCGCTTCGTCAGGCTTGCCGTCAGACCAGCCCGCCCGGAGACGGGGCGGGGAGCCTACATGAGCAAGCTTGTAGCCCCGTCCCGGGGCGTCGGACGCGGCGAGACCCTCGTTACGGCACGGGACGTGCCATCAGCTTGACGACCGGTCCGTACTCCAGCCAGAACTGCTGCTTGGGGCGTTGGGCAGCCGCATCCACCATGCGGGGCAGATCCTCCAGGTCGGTGAACTGCACGCGCCCCGCCTGCAGCCCCATAAAGGCCCCGCCGGGGTGGGGCTTGCCGGCTTCCTCCGTCAGATAGTCGATGCAGCGCGCCGTCAGCCGCGTAGCCTGGATGCGATCAAAGGGTGACGGATCACCGCCCTGCTGGACGTGCCCCAGCACGGCCCAGCGCACGTCGAAGAGGTCGCGCCCCTCCTCACCGAAGATCGAGCAGATGACCTCGGTGGTATACGCCTTATTGGCGTTCTCGTTGCGGATGACGAGCGCGAGCCGCTTGCCGTACCTGAAGCCGTCCTTCAGGAGTGCCAGATCGTCCTGGAGGTCCGCGAGCGTGATGCCCTCCTCGTGAATGTAGACGCTCTCGGCGCCGGTCGCCAACCCGCTCAGCAGGGCGAGGTAGCCGCAGTAGCGGCCCATCACCTCGACGACGTGGCAGCGTCGTGACGCCACGGCGTACTGCTTGATCTTGTCGATGGCTTCGACGATGGTGTTGAGGGCGGTGTCGGATCCGATGCTCAGCTCCGAACCGGGCAGGTTGTTGTCAATGGCTGCGGGCAGGCAGATGATCGGGATGTTGAAGGCGGGGTAGTTCGGGCGCTCCGTGACGAGCTGGTACATCGACTGATACCCGGTCCAGCCGCCGATCATCAGGAGCCCCTGCACCTCGTGATTCTCGAGATTCCGGGCGATGGCGTACAGGTCGGCCCGTGTCGGCTCGGTGCGGTTGGTGCCCAGCTCCGAACCGCCCCGGGTCGCCCAACCGGCGACACTCATCCAGTCCATCGTCTCGATCTCGCCGCGGATCAGGCCCTCGATGCCGTTCTTGACCCCGAGCATGACGTGTCCCCTGTCGGTGCCCAGCCGGATGGCGGCCCGGACGGCGGTGTTCATGCCCTGGGCGGGTGATCCGCAGTTGAGCACCGCCAGGCGCAGCCGCTGCTGGCCCGGCTCGGGTCGGTGGGGCATCGCCCGCATCAGGGTGCGCGCGATGCGGAACGACTCCCTGAAGCTGCCCCCGCGCATCGCCATCGCCTGCTCATAGTCGTGGGCGGCGATCACGTCGGCAATGGCGCGGGTCTTCGCCACGCACTCCATCAGCGGGGCGCTAGCGACGCGGTTCTCACGCAGACCGATGAGCTGCGGTTCCCGCTCAGCCGGCGCCGAGATGAGCTCCTCGACGGCGGCGTAGCCCAGCATCGTCGTGTGCCAGCGATCGAAGGCACTCGGCGCGCCGCCGCGCTGGACGTGCCCCAGGATGGTGATGCGGGTATCCTCGCCCAACCCCTGCTCAACCGCCGTCTTGACCTGTTCAGTGCTGATCGGGTTCCCCTCACGATCATGCGCTCCCTCAGCCACGATCACGATGCTGTCCCGGTTGCCGGCCTTGCGCCCTGCTCTGAGGACCTCGACCATGCTGGCCTCCCAATCGTCCACGTCGGGCGGGCTCTCGGGGATCAGGACCCAGTCGGCTCCGGTGGCGATTGCGCTCATCAGGGCGAGGTAGCCGCAGTTGCGACCCATCACCTCCACCACGAAGGCGCGTTGGTGGCTGGCTGCCGTGCTGCTGATGGCATCGATCGCTTCGGTGATGCGGTGCAGGGCCGTGTCGGCCCCAATGGTCATATCGGTGCCGACCATATCGTTGTCGATGGAGCCCACTAGGCCGACGATGGCGAGCTGCCCGTAGTCGCGGGCGACGTCTGCCGTGATCTCTCCCGCCGCCGCCAGCTCTTCCAGAAGCTCGGGCCACTCCTGACGGAAGGTATCGGCCCCGGTCAGACTGCCGTCGCCCCCGATGACGACCAGGGCGTTGATGTCGTGCGCGACGAGGTTGAGCGCCGCCTGGCGCCGGCCCACTCGCGTGAGGAAGCGAGCGCAGCGAGCGGAGCCGATGATGGTGCCGCCCCGCTGCAGGATACCCCCCACGGAGTCCCACGCCATCTTGCGGATATGGTCTCCGCCGGTCACCATGCCCTGATAGCCCTCATAGATCGCGTAGACGTTCAGGCCGTGGTAGAGGGCCGTGCGGACCACAGCCCGGACCGCGGAGTTCATGCCCGGCGCATCGCCGCCACTGGTCAAGACAGCGAGGTTCCTAATCCGGTGTGTGGTCATGTCGAGCACGCTCCTCGTGGCTAGATTCTCTCAACGTCGACCGGCAGACCGGTCTCGGCGGACTGCATGATGTTCAGAATTGTGAGGGAGACGGCCGCCGCCTCGCGGAGCGTGATGTGGAAGGCCTCATCGGCGAGCAGCTGGTCGACAAAGCTGCGGATGCTCTCATAGGCAAAGCCCCGGCACCTGCCGAAAACGGTGTTGCTCACGAGGACATCCTGCGTGATCATTCGCTCCCCGTCCGTGACCTGGAGCAGGCTGTGGCTCGACGCATCCACGTCAAACTTCCCCTCCTCGCAGAGCAGATTGAACTTGAAGTCGTTGATGTTGGGGTTGCCGTTGGGCGTGACCCAGGCGTTCTCCATCTGGGCGATGGCTCCGCGCTCGTATTGGATCGTGGCCATGTAGCTGTCGACCGCGTCGATGCCGAACGCCTTCAGCTTGCCCTCGCGCTTGACGGCGTAGACCCGCCGGGGGGCATCGTCGATGAGCCAGTTCATCGTGTCCAGTGAGTGGCTCCCGAGGAACCAGAGGATCGAGGACTTGCTGACCCAGCTGAGCATATCGGTCGCCACCCATATCTTGTCGGTGAGTCGGCAGTGGGCGGAGATCGCCTCGCCGTACCGCCCGGTCGACACGAGCTGCTTGATCGCGTTGAACGGCGGGCTCCAACGGTTGTGGAAGTCGACCATGGCCCTGACGCCGGCGCGCTCGACGGTTTCCACGATGCGGAAGACCTCGTCGCGCGTCGTGGCGAGCGGCTTCTCGATCAGCAGGTGCTTGCCGGCCTTCGCACAGTCGATGGCGATGTCGCCGTGCAGGAAGTCCGGCGTGACGACGGCAACGGCATCGCAGTCGGTCGAGGCGAGCATCTTCCGATGATCGGTGTAGACCTCGGGGATCCCGTGCTCGGCGGCGAACCGCTCCGCCCGCGCCCGGTTGACGTCGCAGATCGCGACCGGCACCGCGCCGGGATGCTCATTGTAGATCGCAGCATGGCCCGCTCCCCAGGTGCCGGCTCCTACGATCGCCATTCTGATCTTCTGCATCATGCTCCCTCCACCCAGGTCGCAACCAACCGACCGCAGCTCAGGTGTCGCTACTCCGCGTACACCGCCTCCTGCAGCCCGCGCAGGTAGCCGATGGCGAAGAGCCGCCCGATGTTCGAGTAGCCGGGGCGCGTGTTGTCGTCGCCCTCCATCGTCGGCACGTGGTCGGGTCGGCAGACGCCCTCAAAGCCGACCTCCTTGTAGGCCTTCATACAGGCGAGCATGTCCGTCTTGCCCTCATCGTGGAAGGTCTCGACGAACTTGTACTTGTCACCGCGCACGTCGCGGAAGTGGACGAAGAAGATCTTGTCCTGCTTCCCGAAGTGTCGGATCACGCCGGGTAGGTCGTCGGTCATCAGGGTGAAGTTGCCCTGGCAGAGCCCGATGCCGTTGACCGGGCTGGGGACGAGATCCAGCAACCGTTGGTAGTTGTCGATGCTGCTCATGATGCGCGCCAGGCCCTGGATGGGCGAGAGGGGCGGGTCGTCGGGGTGCATCGCCAGCTTGACGCCCGCTTCTTCGGCAACGGGGACCACGATCTTGAGGAAGGCCTCCAGGTTCTCCCAGAGCACGTCGTCCTCCACGATCCCGTACTCGGTGAGCGGCGCGTCCTTCATCAGGTCAAAGTCGAAGGCGGTGGCGAGCGCCCCGCCGCGGGCCGGGGCCGTGGTCGAGGTGCGCATCCAGTTCATGATGGGCATCCACTCATAGCACCAGACGGGGATCCCCAGCTTGCCCATGTTCGTGATCAGGTCGATGACGTACTCGATCTCCTGGTCCTTGCCGGGCAGGCCCAGCTTGATCTTGTTCATCGGGGGGCGGCTCTCCAGCACGTCGAGCGAGAAACCGTAGTCATTGTACATGGTCTTGAGCCGCACGAGCGACATGTAGCTCCACGGCAGCTGATCCCGCGGCACGTCAAAGCCGCGGCGCATATCCATGCCGCCGACGGCGTGGGTGACCCCGGCCTGCTTCACCATCGTCCAGAGGCCTGAGGGGTGGGGGGGGAGCATCTCAGCGATTTTGATCATCATAGTCTCCTTGGTAGAAAGATGTGAGGATATGATAGCAGGGTTGGAGGCGGGTGCCAATGGGCGGTTGTCTCTTCCGGACCCTCAGTCGACAGCTACTCGGAACACGTGCTCGTGCCGGGTATGGATTCGTGGTCGCGTCTATAGGCGAAGGCGCGCGGACCCAAGGCGCGCGAGACGGCGAGGATGCCATCGAGGTGGTCGCACTCGTGCTGCAGCAGCTCGGAGAGGTCGCCCTCCAGGCGGATCGTGTGTTCCTGCCAGTTGAGGTCGCGATAGGTGATGGCACAGCCGGCGTGGCGCCGCAGGCGCACGAGTAAGTTGGGGAAGCTCATGCAATCGTCCCAGAGCTCGATCGTGTCCTCGCTGAAGTCGTGCAGCACCGGGTTGATGAGCGGGGAGGGCGTCGCGATGCCCGTGGGGTTCTCGTCGGTGGTGTTGCTGACCCGCTCCAGGAAGACCAGGCGCTTCATCACGCCGATCTGCGGTGCGGCGATGGCACGTCCCACGCCGTGCTCGGCGCGGAAGGCCAGCAGCGTGTCGCGCAGGTCGCGGATCGCGGGACGCAGCTCGTCCAGCTCGTCGCGCCCCACCGGCGCGCACACCTCGTACAGCCGCGGATCGCCCAATAGCAAGATGTCACGAGCAGTCATACGTTCCTCCAGATTCGTCCCCTTCGCAAGGTTTCCGGACCTTGCGAAGGGT
>JAXGUU010000280.1:0-5566 GCA_040774145.1 Anaerolineae bacterium | reverse complement strand
TGCCGAAGAGGATGTTGGCGCTGTAGGTCCCGGGCTCCAGGCCGGTCGCGTCGACGGTGACGGTGGTCTCCTCCGGCGTAGTGCCTGTATATGAACTCAAGCTTAGCCACGATGTGAACTCGAGCGCGCCCCAGTCGATGGGGTTGGGGCCGCCCTCGTTGTCGATCGTCAAGGTATCGGTCGTGATCCCCTCGTTGGGCCAGAAGATCAGCGGGCTGGGGCCCACGCCGAGGCCGGCGGGCGGCGTCGGCAGCTCCGTCGGGTCGCCCACGACGACGATGTCCTTAACCTGGGCAGTGGCGAGGCCCTTGCCGTCGCCGACGAGGACCGTCATCGTGTGAACCCCAGGCGTCAGGCCCGTGACGGCGAGATATTCGCCCCTACCGAGCTGACCGTCCACCGATGAGAACCAGACAACCTGACTCCGGTCAAGGGTGCCGATGTTGGGTGAATAGGCCATGGCCTCCAGCGTGAGCGTCTGGCTGACTGCGACATAGGTGCCCGGCTGAGGCGATAGAAGGGTCACCTCAGGGTTGCGCGTGGAGGTCGTGAAAGCGCCCGCGCTCTCGGCGCTGCTCGTGTGGATGCCGTCGGTGGCCCAGACGCGGACGCGGCCCTGTGTCGTCGAGGCTAGGTTCTCGCGGGGGAGCTGCACGCTGTTGCCCTGGATTCCCTGTGCGATCATCTCCCAGGTGGTGCCGCCGTCGGCGCTGAATTGGACGTTGAAGGTCAGGGGATCGTTATCGGGATCTGAGGCCGTCCAGGCGATGGGGACGGTGTCGCCGCTGAAGAACTGCCCGGCGGTCGGCGAGGTCACGGTGACGCTGGGCGCGCCCGGTCCGGCTTCGACCGTGGCGAGCAGGCCCGCGGGGCCGGTGAGGTCGACCCGGACGGTGCCGGCGACGTAGGGTACGAGCTCAGAGACGGCTAGGAGATTCACCGGCGGGACGCTTGGGCCATCGGGGTTGTCGGGGCCGGAGTGGAGCTCTTCCGGGGTGAAGGCGTAGCGGGCGAGCTCGGCGCCGCCGCTATTCCTCAGCACGATGGCATAGTCGCCGGGCGTCTGAGGGACGACGTCGTGGGCGTCCGGGATGACGAACAGCGGGGTGAGCTCGGCAACGTTGGTCGCGGGGTCGATGGTACCGGATACCAGGAGCCGGTCGGTCTGCTGGGCGCTCGAAGGAGCCGCCAGGGCCGTGCCGGAGACGGGCGTGATCTCGGCCTGCAGGTAGTCGAGGATCGCCTCGTAGGTGTAGTCGCTGATCCACTGGGGCGCGCAGTAGGTCATCACATCGCGCCACGCTGAATGGTAGATGGCGAGGTCCACGGGGATGAGGCCGTAGGGCCGGGCTGCTCCCGTTCCCCGGTCGAAGCCGCGCAGTGCCGTATTACCGGTCGCGACGGTGCTGATGAAGCCGTCGGTATGGGGATAGTTAGCATCAACGCCCGCTTCACCACCGCACGACCCGTCGGCGCCTCCCGGATCGCCGCGCACGTGTTTCCTCCCGAATGAGTGTCCGAGCTCGTGACCTGCGTACCAGTCACCGAAGATGCCGTCGAGATCCCACGCTGCGGCACGTCCGGTCGGTCCCGACCCTGTACGTGAGCCCATCGCGCCGCGCATGAAGACGCCGCTGTTGGTGAGCATCGCGTAGTAGCGGATGTCCGATTCGTCGCCGACACGATCCTCATACCAGTTGGGCTCGGCGAGATCCCAGGTGCGACGTGCGTTCAGCCGGCTATTGACGGCGCCGCTGGTGGGGTAGACCAGGTCCCCGGTGTCGCTGTCGAACTCGACCTCGTTGAGGTCGTCCAGGCGCACGGTCATCCAGATGTCGGAGAGTGGAAAGGCACGCAGTAGCCACGAGCGCGTCTGGTAGATGTCGGTAATCGGGGTGGTGTGGGTGATGGTGGTGCCGCTGTCCTCCGTCGTGTAGCGTGCCCGGTACATGATGAGCCCGAGGCGCGGTGCTTCCTCAAAGGTGACCGTGGTCGACCGCGTGTTGTTGTCATAGTCGGTCTCGGGGGGATAGCGCGTGGTCCGCCAGCCGCTCACGATCGGGTTGACCCGCGCCGTCAGCACCAATGTGTCGCCCGGCTGGGTAAAGGCACTGGGGAGCTGGAAGAGAAAGGCGTGGTCGACGATCTCGCGGTTGGGAACAGGCTGCAGGACAACGTGGGCGCCGGGATTCTGCGGAAAGAGCACGGCACGACCGCTGCTATTGGCGATCTCCAGGGTAGCGAAGGTTCGGAATCTGCCGCTGGTCGTCCGCGCGTGGACACGCACATAGGTTGGCTTATTCGCGACCAATCGCACGCTGTTGTTGAGATCCTGCACAGACTGTGTGACCTCCATACCCTCGACATAGATGTCGGTGGTCACGTTCGTGTCCCAGTCCACGCAGAGCCGCGGCCGGCGGGTGGCAAGACCCTCACGGCTGACGAAAGACGACTCGCCCACGCCGACGCCGAAGGCGACCAGCGCCAGGCCGCGGTTGACCCGTGTGCCGCTGACCCATTGCTGTACCAAATCCTGGGCCGCCCAGGTCTGCCAGCCGGTCGCGCCTACATCCCACATTGTGTCATCGTAGGTGAAGCTGGTGAGGCTAGGGCTGTTGCTCCACGTCAGCCCGTACTCGGTCCACGGGTCGATGGCTGCCTTGAGTTGCCCCTCACCGCCGTACGTCGCAGAGGTCAGGTAGAGGCGCAGGTCTGCGCTGAGGATCACGGCATCGCTGGGGATGGCCGAGAGGTCGAAGCGCAGGAAGCTTCTGCGCTGGTGGACGACGTTGGCGTCGCCAAAAGACGAAGTCTGGAGCGTGGTGTCACCGCCGTTGTTGGCGGCGGGCGCGAAGTTGTAGGTGTAGGTATCGGCGCCCGGGTAGAAGCACTGGTAACTACTGGCGACGGCTGCCGCGGCAGCCGGTGTGGGACGTACGACATCGTACGAGAGGCCGAGAAATGGTGTCAGGACGGCCAGCACGGTGAAAAGGCGTATGGCTTTGATCATCGAGTGACTCACCTTTCGTGTGAGAGAGTCTTATGTCTCAATGATACGCCATACGTTGAATAAAGTCAAATTAGATATGTTTAATAGTATTTACCGGGGGCGTCAGCATCGCGTGGTGAGACTGCCCAAGCCTGAGTCGGCTCGGCGGGCGACCGGGATCAACTTATGGGATTGGGCGCAGCGAGCTTGCCGAGATCGGGCGCCTCCAGGCGCGGGCCCGGATAGGCGGGCACCTCGCCGAAGTGACGGTGCTCCACCCACGCCGCGCGCGCCTCGGCCATCTCCTCAGGTGTGCGCGCCACGAAGTTCCACCACATCAGGATCGGCTCGGGGAAGGGCGGCCCGCCGATCAGCAGCAGGCGCGCGCCGCCGGCACTTGAGAAGGAAGCTGAGGTGCGGCCCGCACCCAGATCGTAGAGCCTTCGCGCTTGGAGGCGTTGGCCCTCCAGGATGCCATCGCCCTCCAGCAGCATGAAAGCGTGCTCGAAGTCGGGGCGCAGGTCGAGCTCCAGCTCGGCGCCGCCACGGACGGCCAGATCGGCACCGAGGATCTCGGAGTAGTGGGTCGCCGGGGAGGTGACGCCCGCCAGCGTGCCCGAGAAGACCTGTACGATCCCACCGGGCAGCTCCAGCCTGGGCACCTCGGCGATGCTCTCGAACGCCGGCGCGATGTGACGGTCGGCATCGAGCAGCGCGGCCCAGAGCTGTACGCCGCTCAGGCGTCCGGTGTTCTCGACCGGGGTGCGCTCGGCATGGGCGATGCCGTTGCCCGCCGTCATCACGTTGACACCGCCCGGCGTCACCACCGCCTCACAGCCCAGGCTGTCGTTGTGGCGCACCTCGCCCTCAAGCAACCACGTGACCGTCTGGAGCCCGATGTGGGGATGGGGCGCGATATCCATCGGGCTGCCCTCGCCGAACGAGACCGGCCCGAAGCGGTCGAAGAAACACCAGGGGCCGACCATCTTGCGCTCTCGAATCGGCAGCGCGCGGGCGATGTCCAGATCGCCGAGACGGATGTCCCGGCCGGCATACGACGCGAGGGTGTGGGCTTGCTTGGCGTTCATAGGCTCCTCCTACTGTGGGTACCGGATCGCGAGCATCTTGCCCGCTCCGGATGCGGACGGGACGTCCGCGGTCCGACTTCGTGCGGCGCGGTGTGCAGAGCTTAAGGGCGGCTTCATCCCAGGAAGGTGCCGGCTTGGAGCTCCTCGAAGGCCCGGCGCAGTTCCTCCTGGGTGTTCATCACGATCGGCCCATACCATGCGACGGGCTCTCTGAGCGGCACGCCGGAGACGAGGAGGAAGCGGATGCCCTCCTCGCCCGCCTGCACGACGACCTCGTCGCCGTCGCCGAAGCGCACCAGCGAGCGGTTCTCCGCTCGCGCCGGGGGCGTGGTGTCCGCCCACCCGACGGGCTCGGTGGGCACGGCGAGGGGACCCGCCGCATCGCAGAAGCTGCCCGCACCGGCGAAGACGTAGGCAAAGGCATGGCGCGACGCCTCAATCGGCAAGACCTTGGATGTGCGTGGGGGCACCGAGACGTCGAGGTAGATGGGCGCTGCCGCCACACCGTCGACCGGGCCGGCCGTGTCCCGGTAACTTCCGCAGACGACGCGGACCTCAGCGCCGTCGTCATCGCTGACCACCGGGATCTCGGCAGCGGTGATGCCCTGATAGCGGGGCTGCATCATCTTGAGCGAGGCGGGTAGGTTGGCCCAGAGCTGGAAGCCGTGCATGCGCCCCGCTGCGTCGCCCTTGGGCATCTCCTGGTGGATGATGCCCCGTCCCGCCGTCATCCACTGGACGTCACCGGGGCCGATCACGCCGCTGTTGCCGAGGCTGTCCCCGTGCTCGACGGTGCCCGCGAGCACATAGGTGATCGTCTCGATCCCGCGGTGCGGGTGCCACGGGAAACCCGCCAGGTAGTCCTTGGGGATGTCGTTGCGGAAGTCGTCGAGCAGCAGGAAGGGGTCGTAGTCGGTCGTATCGCCGAAGCCGAAGGCGCGCCGCAGATGCACGCCGGCGCCCTCGAGGGTCGGTTTGGCTTGGATCAGCTGAGCTACGGGTCGTACGGTCATTTTGGCCTCCTGTGTCGGGATCGCAGCTGTAGGTGGATGGGACGAGTCGGCGAGCATTGGCTGCCTACGCCCCTATTATAGCATGTTGAAGCGTACCCAGCACGACGGTCGGACGCGCTACGCTCACCCCCGCGATCCGAAGGGACGGCGCTAGACGAGGTCGTCCCGTTCTCGGGGCGTCGGACGCGGCGCCGTCGCTGCAGGCCACGATGACCTTTCGACAGGCCAGATGCGATGGCCCTGGGGGGCGTGTTTCGGGCTGTGAGGAGTTGGTGGCGACGCGGGGCCACAGCAGACTGAGGGACCAGGATCCACCCCTAGAACCCTGCGATTCACGGGATTCCGCAGTAAGTCAGAGGGGTAGAAGCCAACCCAAGCGCTAGCGAGAGGACAACCGAAGAAACGACACTTCCTGTAGAGTGGAGGCAGCAAGCAAAACCACTCACAAACAGGAGGTGTCGTGTGTGTAGTATAGC
>JAXGUU010000279.1:0-5578 GCA_040774145.1 Anaerolineae bacterium | reverse complement strand
CTCCTCGCACGCGCTCGGGCCAGGATCGCTACGTCACCGACGGGCCGTTCCTCTACCGGACGCGGACGGGCAAACTGCTGATGCTCTGGTCGACATTCGGCTGGCGCGGCTACACGACCCTGGTAGCGCTCTCCGAGTCGGGGACGATCTTCGGGCCGTGGCGACAGCTCCCGCGCCCCCTCTTCGCCGAGGATGGCGGGCACGCGATGATCTTCCACACCTTCGACGGTGTGCCCATGGTGGCGCTGCACCATCCCAACCGCAGTCCGCACGAGCGGATGCTGCTTTTCGAGCTCGAGGACGTGGGGGACAGCCTTGTGGTCATCCCCAACCGGCCTATCGATGCGCCCTTCGCCGATCCGGCACTCGCGACGGAGGCGCGGATCGACAACCTGCTGAGCCTGATGACGCTGGAGGAGAAGATCGCCTGCCTGGGCACGGAGCCGAATGTGCCCCGGCTGGGCGTCTGGGGCACGGGCCACGTCGAGGGCTTGCACGGCCTGGCGCTTGGAGGACCCGGTGGGTGGGGCGGCGACCATCCCCTCCCCACGACGCAGTTCCCGCAGGCGATCGGCCTGGGAGAGACGTGGGATCCCGAGCTCGTGCAGCAGGCTGCCGCTGTGGAGGGCTACGAGACGCGCTATATGGCGCAGAGCAAGGCTTACCGGCGCGGCGGCCTGGTGGTACGGGCGCCGAACGCGGACCTGGGCCGGGACATCCGCTGGGGACGGAACGAAGAGTGTTACGGAGAGGATGCCTACTTGAACGGCCAACTGGTTGCCGCCTTCGTCCGGGGGCTGCAGGGCGACCATCCTCGCTATTGGCAGACGGCGGCGCTGCTGAAGCACTTCCTCGCCAACAGCAACGAGGACGAGCGGGTGCGCTCCTCGTCGGACTTCGATCAGCGGCTGCTGCGCGAATACTACGCCGAGCCCTTCCGAATGGGCATCGTCGAGGGTGGGGCCCGGGCCTTCATGGCGGCCTACAACGCCTACAACGGCATCCCCTGCACCGTCCACCCGATCCTGAAGGACATCACGGTCGAGGAGTGGGGCCAAGACGGCATTATCTGCACCGACGCGGGTGCGCTGACGATGTTGGTGACGGAGCACGCCTATTACCCCGACCCGGAGATGGCGGCTGCGGCGTCGATCAAGGCGGGTATCAACCAGTTCCTCGACCGCTACCGGGAGGGCACCGAGGGGGCGTTAACATCGGGATTGCTCACCGAGGCGGACATCGACGCGGTCCTGCGCGGGGTTTTCCGCGTGATGTTGAAGCTGGGGGTGCTGGATCCGCCGGAGCGGGTGCCCTACAGCCGGATCGGACGAGATGGGGAGCCGGAGCCGTGGAAGAGCGAGGGCCACCGATCGTTGGCGCGCCTGGTGACGCAGAAGTCGGTGGTGCTGCTGAAGAACGAGGGCGCACTTCTGCCCCTGGACCGGGAGGGCATCGGTTCGATCGCCGTGATTGGCCCGCGCGCCGATGAGGTGTTGCTGGACTGGTACAGCGGCACGCCGCCCTACACCGTGACGGCGCTGGCGGGCATCCGCGATAAGGTGGGCGCAGGCGTGAGGGTGAGCTACGCCCTCGACAATGAGGGCGATGCGGCAGTCAAGCTGGCCCGCGAGGCCGATGTGGCGATTGTTTGCGTGGGCAACCATCCGACCGGCGATGCCGGATGGGCGCAGTGTCCGACGCCGAGTGACGGCAAGGAGGCTGTGGATCGTCGGGCGATCGTGCTGGAGCAGGAGACGTTGATCCAGCAGGTCTATCGGGCCAACCCCAACACGGTGGTGGTCCTGATCAGCAGCTTCCCCTTCGCCATCACGTGGACGCAGCATCACGTGCCCGCCATCGTCCACCTGACCCACAACAGCCAGGAGCTGGGGAACGGTCTCGCGGATGTGCTCTTCGGCGACGCGAACCCGGGCGGGCGCCTTGTCCAGACCTGGCCCCGCACCATGATGCAGCTCCCCCCGCGGCTGGATTACGACCTGCGCAAGGGGCGGACCTATATGTACTTCGAAGGCGAGCCGCTCTATCCCTTCGGCTTCGGGCTGAGCTACACCACGTTCGAGTACGCCGACCTGCGCCTCAGTGAGACGGTGCTCACCCCGCACGCCACCGTCACGGTGAGCCTGGAGCTCACCAACACGGGCGAGCGCGCGGGCGACGAGGTGGTGCAGCTCTACGTACGCCATCCGGGATCGGCGGTGGGGCGACCGCGCAAGGCACTCAAGGGGTTCCGGCGCGTGACGTTGCAGCCCGGCGAGACGCGGACGGTCGAGATACCGCTGGCGTGGGAGGCTTTGGCCTACTGGGCGTCCGACCGGGGTGCCTTTGTCGTCGAGACGGGCACCATCGGTCTCGACGTGGGCGGCTCATCTGCCGACACGCGGCTGTCGGCGTCACTGAGCGCTCAGGGCGGGCGCGTCTAGCGATCTAGTGGCTTTCGGCTTCGGATGTGACCATGGCCAAGAACGGACCATGCCATGTATGGTACCAGACCTGGCCTGTCTCGCCGTGGACGCTGAGCATCCCCACGATCTCTCCGGCAGCGTCCACGGTGTGGATGGTGTAGTAGCCGTAGAAGGCGTCAGCGTGGGCCTCAGGCGACTCGTCAGGGCGATACGCGGTCAGCCAGCGTTCGGCGGCATCGAGCGCTTCGTCGGAGGTTAGCCCGCCCCTGCGTCCGGACCATTGCCCCATCATGCTGCCACCGCCGTGCATGCCATAGGCGGTGTTCCACATCATGTTCGGCCCCACCTCGGGACCGACGGTGCCTGTCGCTTTGTCCAGCAGGAGTTCCATCGCGCCGATGCCGGTCTCCGGTTCCTGGGCGATCGCATAGTAGTTGCGCTCAAACTCCATGACCTCCTCCAGCACGAGGTCGTCGTAGCCACGCCCACGCAGGTAGCTCAGGAAGGCATCCTCCACCGCTGCGGCGTCCAAGCCGTTGACACCACGTGGCACCGCCCGTCCTTCTGTCCCATCGTAGGGTGCCGTCGCTCGCCCCCACGGCTGCCATCCACCTATGCCCCTATGCATTGCGCCGCCCATCGGCGTCCACACGACACGGGACACGAGGACCCATCCGACCACCAGCACGATGGCGATCAGTGCGACCGTCACCAGTGCACCCAAGCCCAACCACGTTATCGCTTTCATCCCACACTATCCTCTCTGCACCGAAGGCTCAGATCCCTCGATCCCCTCAATACTAGCCTAAGGCTACCGCACTCAGCAGACGGCAGAAAGCGCAGAATGGCGCGATGGAGGGAACGCCAACCGGCGGGGCCTCGATAGCAGCGGCGCTATGCGGTCTCTGGGAGGGGTAATCGCACGTCGACCACGGTGCCGACGCCGGGTGTGGATGCGATTGTGAAGGTGCCGTCTAGCTGTCGCACACGTTCCTGGAGCCCCACCAGGCCGAAATGGCCCTGGCGCGTGTAGCGATCCGGGCGGGCAGAGAGCTCGAACCCGCGCCCATCGTCGGCCACGCGGAGGGTCAGTCGTTCAGGGTCGAATCGGACGGTGACGTCGATGCGCTTCGCGTCTGCGTGCTGTAGCGCGTTGGTGAGCGCTTCCTGGATGATGCGGTAGGCCGCCAGTTCAAGATCGGGGGGGAGGCGACGGACACCCGTTTCGACCTTCAGCTGTATGATCGCGTCATCGCGCACATCGGCGCCGTGCACCAGCGCCTCGAGCGCCGGCAGAAAGCCGAGGTCCTCCAGATAGGCGGGGCGGATGGCCGCGATGATACGGCGCAGGTCGTCGACGATCTCGATCCCCGCATCACGCAGCGCATCCAGGCGCGTGATGATGTCGGGCGGCTCCTCGTCTCCTAGGCTGATCCTGAGCATCTCGGCTCGCTGGCCCAGGGCGAGCAGGCTCTGCACAGGGCCATCATGAAGCTCGCGAGCCAGTCGGGCACGTTCCTCCTCCTGCCCCTGGGTCACCGCGTCCAGATAGTCCAGAACACCGGCCTGGTACCCTTCCAGTCGCTCGACCATATGGGCGAGCGCAGCATAGAGGTCCTGGATCTCGGTCACGCCGGAGGTGGAAAGGCGCAGCGTCCCCCGGTCACCCCAGGAGACCTCCTCTGCGGCTCGACGCAGCTGTAACAGAGGCTGCACGATCGTGCGCCACCCGAAGACGAGGATCAGGATAGCCAGACCAGTAGCTACCGCCGCCGCGATCGGTCCTAGGTTGGAGAAGCGCAGGACGGGCCCGAATATGTCATCGGTGAATACCCAGGTGATCACCCACCATCCGACGCCGGGCACCTGCGCAGCTGCCATGACCACGGACTCGCCCGACGCCAAGGCGAGGTCCGCCGCTCCTCTGCCCGTCGTTTTCAGCCCGTCCAGGGCAAGCCGAACCTCGCGAGTATCGATCGTGCTGCGACCGCCCTGCGCCAGGGGCTCGCCTTCCTCGGTCAGTACCACGAGCGTGCCGGGGAGGGCTTCAGCTGTGGAGGCAAGCCACACATCCAGGTCGCGGCCATCGGGCGCGAGTTCACCGCGTACCAGCGCCTCCTCCAGGCGCAGCGCTACTAGATCTACCAGGACACGATCGCGCGTGATGACGAAGTCCACCATCGCGCGCTCGTGGCTGTAGACGCCGGTCAGTGCCAGGCCGATGATGACCAGCGTGATCGGCAACACAGCCCAGAGGATGAGCTGCATCTGCAGCGAATGGAACCAGCGCCCAAGCTTGGTCATCCGACCCTGCCCCTGCGCTACTCGATGACGATCCAGCCGCGCTTCAGGGCCTCGGTCACGGCCTCGGTGCGGCTGTTGACGCCCAGCTTCTCGTAGACATTCGCCAGATGGCCCTGCACGGTGCGATGGCTGATCTGGAGCGCCTGCCCGATCTCGCGGTTGGTCTTTCCGTGGGCCGCCAGCCGCAGCGTCTCAATTTCGCGCTCGGTCAAGGCCTCCACCTGATCTGCTGCGCCCGGAGGCATCGGGTGGGTCATCTGACGCACAACCTTCGACGCTACGCTTGGGCTGAGCGGCGTCAGCCCCTTGTGTACGTCCCTCACCGCCTGAATGAGTGCGTCAGCGCGCGCCGTTTTGAGCACATAGCCGTCGGCGCCTGCCTGGAGCAACGCGCGGATGTAGGGGTCATCATCGTAGGCGGTGAGGATCAGGACCCGTACCTCGGGGAAATGCTGCTTGATGCGACGGGTGGCCTCGACGCCGGTCACTTGGGGCATAGCGATGTCGAGGACCGCGACGTCGGGGTGAAGTTCCTGCGCCAGCCGCACGGCGGTCTCGCCGTTATCCGCCTCAGCGACCACCTCAATCCCGGGCGCCTGCTCCAGGAACTGGCGGATGCCCTGGCGCACCAGTACATGGTCATCGGCTAACAGCACGCGGATCACATCGGCCATCGGTCCCTCCTTTGTCCTAACCTATCATACACCATTCCACCGCCTCCTGAACACCCAGATCGTCTCACTTCGGCATCGGAATACCTATGTCATGGTTCCAGGATGGGCCATATGGCGGATTACTCGCCAAGCCGTGCGAGCGTTGCTTATATGTGAGATAAGAACTATAATAATGAT
>JAXGUU010000278.1:0-5593 GCA_040774145.1 Anaerolineae bacterium | reverse complement strand
TCGGCCCTGATCGATCCTCGCTGGCAGTATGTCGCGCTGGGCCATATCCATCAGCATCAGGATCTCAATCCGGAGGGTGCTCCCCCCGTGGTTTACGCCGGCAGCGTGGAGCGGGTGGACTTCGGTGAGGAGCGCCAGCCCAAGGGGTTCTGCTGGGTCGAGTTGAGTGTCGAGGGTGCGGCCTGGCGGTACATCCAGCTGCCGGCGCGGCGCTTCCTGACGGTGCGGGTCGACGTCCGCGAGGCCGATGACCCGCTGGCGCGGATCGAGCAGCAGGTGACGGGGCAGGCGCTCGAGGGGGCCGTGGTACGGCTGGTGGTGCAGATGGCGCCCGAGCAGGAGCCCGGTCTTCGGGACGCAGATCTGACCCCGCTGTTGGCGGGGGCGTTCTATGCGCAGATCAACCGCGAGGTCGACCGGACGGCGCGCGACCGATTGGAGGGGCTGGAGCCCGGCGCCATGACGCCGGTGCACCTTCTCCGGCGCTATCTGTTGGCCAAGGGGAGGACGGAGGAGGCGCTGGCCCCCTATGTCGAGGCGGCGGAGGCGCTGTTTGCAGCCGAGGAGGAGCCGGACCCGGAGATGGAGGGGTAACGTGCGGCGGGCAGGACGCCTCGATGGTGGTCGGGTTGTGAGGTGGTGCCGCGTCCGACGCCCCGAGACGGGGCCCTCGCGGATGAGGGTGGCTGCTGCGTTCGAGCTACTTTGTGATCTGTCGTCGTTGAGTTGTTCCTAGGGTGAAACGCCGGCTATGGCGGGCAACTTGACAGTCTGCGTGGATTCGGTATAGTTAGAGTGAATATGGCCTGGTATATCCTCGCTTGAGGAGGCGTCCAGGCCGTCGTGCTGCAGGAGACCCGCACGGCAAATGGTTAAGAATTAGTGAGAGGAGATTGCTTGTCCCAACGTCCAGCAGCTCTAGGAGCCCTGATCGTGGTGTTGGTTGGGGGTGTTGTGTTAGGTGTACCCCCTCGCCAGGTCGGGGCCGCGGCTTCGACGACGGTTGTCCCCGCGCACATCACCTCATTGTCGCCCTATTGGCGAAGTCAAATGCAGCGATGGACGCCGCTGATCACGCAGGAGGCCCAGCGGCGCGAGTTTGACCCCGATTTTGTGGCCGCGCTTATCTGGAAAGAGTCGCGGGGCGATCCTAACGCGATCGGCCCGGCTGGTTCGGTGGGTCTGATGCAGATTATGCCCAAGGAGGCCGGTTTCAGCTGGCGACCCACAACGGCTGCGCTGCTGGATCCGAACCTGAACGTCGCCTGGGGCACCCGGACCCTCTCGATCATTGTGGGTCAGGGCGAGGGTGATCTCTATGCCGCGCTCGCGGCCTACAATGGCGGTTGGTCCCGCTCCACCTATCGCGGCCCGACGGCCTTTGCCGCGTCGATCCTCCTGGACTACGCCAAGGCCGTCGCCGCACGACACGACGTGGTGGGCGCCTGGACGGCCTACCTCGCGGCACCGGGCGAGGTGATCGCCGGGCCGGTCTACCGGATCGACCCCGAGGCAAACACCGTGGTCCGGCAGGATGTGGACGGCGCCGATCACGGAATCCCGCCCATTCCTCCGTTGGTGCAGGTCGCCAACATCGTGGACGAAGCGGCGGAGGTGACCCATTCTGTAGGGCTGTGGATGTTCTGCGAGGAGCAACAATCGTGGCTGGGGTTGCATCCTGCGGCGCACGTCTTGTTGCCGGCGGAAGAGTCGGCGCTTGAGGCCGTGGTTGCCGATGAACCGCGTCCCTTCTCTTCGCCCTCGGTGATGGCGGGATCTGGGCTGGTAGGGGCGCCTGCTGCCGACGATGTCGCGGTGGCGACGCCGACACACGGCCTGCTCGCCGGCACCGAGCCCGTGGCAGGGATAGCGTGTGGGGGTGGCCCGTTGACGGTCGATGCGTGGCCGCTCGAGCGCTGGAATACTGAGGATGGATGGCGAGCGCGTGTCTACGCTGAGGGCCGTGGCGGCAACTGCAGCTATACCTATGCCTGGAACGATGTGTCCGATGTCAAAGGTGAGGCGCTGCCGGGGTCACTGGCCTTCGAGGTGCACTCCCCGCGGCGCGGTGATGTGATCCTCGGGACGGTCGTGGTGGCGTCGGGCGAGGAGACGGTCCGTGTGGGGCTCTACATCCTGCCGCCGGGTGACTGAGATCGCCTCTGCTGAGCGATGAGTGATCCGGGTCGAGGCGCGTACGCCTCGACCCTTTTTTATGGGTTGGATGAGGGAGAGGGGCGAGGTGATGGCGTCCACAGCGGATGTGACACGTCTGCAGGCGAGCACCGATGGCGAGCGGGTTGATCGCTATGTCGCGGCGGCTATCGAGGAGCTGTCGCGCACGGCGGTTCAGCGGCTGCTCGAGCAGGGCGAGGTCACCGTGAACGGCGCGGTGGTGACACCGTCGACGCGGCTGCGCCGAGGTGATGTGATCGAGGTCCGCGTGCCGCCGGCACAAGCCGTCGATCTGGTTCCCGAGTCGATACCGCTGGATATCCTCTATGAGGACGACGACCTGATCGTGATCAATAAACCCGCGGATCTGGTCGTCCATCCCGGTGCGGGGCACGCGTCCGGGACGTTGGTGAACGCGATCTTGGCTCACTGCCCGGATCTGCCGGGGGTGGGGGGGGAGATCCGCCCGGGCATCGTGCACCGGCTCGACAAGGATACCTCGGGGGTGATGGTCGTCGCCAAACACGACCCGGCGCTGCGGGCGCTGCAGCGGCAGTTCAAGCGGCGCACGGTTGACAAGCGCTATACGGCCCTCGTCGTCGGCACCATCGCCCAGGCGGAGGGCCTGATCGAGGCTCCCGTGGCTCGCGATCGCATCCATCGGCGGCGCATGGCCGTGCGCGGCGACGGCAGGCCGGCGTGCACGCGATGGCGTGTACTGGGGCACTACCGTGACGGTCAGGGGCATGCGTACACGCTGCTGGACGTCAAGCTGCTCACCGGGCGGACCCACCAGATCCGCGTGCACTTCTCGTGGATGGGCTACCCCCTGGCAGGGGACACCGTCTACGGACGCCCCGGCGGAGCGCTTGTGTGGCCGAGACAGTTCCTGCACGCGCGCGAGCTCGAGATCGTCCATCCGGCCACGGGCGAGGCGCTGCACTTCGCGGCCCCGCTGGCGGAGGACCTTCAGGCGGTGTTGGCGTCTTTGACGGCGGTGGTCTGAGGGCGAGGACAGGGGATCGGAGGGGCTGCCGCGTGCGACGCCCCGAGACGGCGCTGTAAGCGAGGTCCCGCCCAAGGGCCTGGCTGCGGGCCTTGGGCGGTGGGTCTGACGGTGAGGGTAACGGATCGGAGGGGGGCCGGGCGCGACGCCCCAGGACGGGGCTGTAAGCGTGGTGTTGAGGGGTTGCCGCGGCCGACGCCCCGAGACGGGGCTGCAAGCGTGGTGTTGAGGGGGGGCCGGGCGCGACGCCCCGGGACGGGGCTGCAGGTTGGGGCGTCGCGGATGGGCAGCACATCCGCCTATGAAGGTTTCGCACGGCTATCGGACGGATCGGGCCGGCGGCGATTGACGAAACCGCTCCGATCGGGTATGCTTCATCCGTGAGCAAGCTACGTCTGGATCGCCTGATTGTGGAGCGGGGATTGGCGCCGAGCCGCGCGGTGGCTCAGCGCGTCATCGCTGCCGGAGAGGTGCTCGTCGATGGGGCCTTGGTGGACAAAGCCGGTGCGCAGGTGAGCACGGAGGCCGAGATCACGCTCAAGGCGAAGCCGCGCTATGTCAGCCGGGGTGGAGAGAAGCTCGCCGCCGCGTTGGACCGTTTCCCGGTCGCGGTGGCGGATGCGGTGGTCGCCGACGTCGGTGCCTCGACCGGTGGCTTCACCGATTGCCTGCTGCAGCACGGCGCGTCGAAGGTCTACGCGATCGACGTGGGCTACGGGCAGTTGGCCTGGTCATTGCGCCAGGACGCACGTGTCGTGGTGATGGAGCGGGTCAACGCACGCTATCTGGAAGCCTTGCCTGAGCCGGTCTCGCTGATCGTGTCCGACGTCTCCTTCATCTCGCTGCGCCTGATCTATGCGACGGTAGTGGAGTGGTTGCAGTCCGGTGGGGAGGTGGTCTCGCTGATCAAGCCGCAGTTCGAGGCGGGGCGGGGCCAGGTGGGTAAGGGCGGTGTCGTGCGCGACCCCAAGGTACATCAGCACGTACTGGAGCGGGTGGTCGAGGCAATGGCCGGGTTCGGATTGGGTCTACGCGGACTGATGGCGTCGCCGCTCCTGGGGCCGGCGGGCAATGTGGAGTTCCTGGGCTGGTGGCAGTTGGGCGAGCGCGGTGCGCCCGTCGGGACTTGGGCGGCGCGTGCGATGGACGAGGCGCGAACGTTGACCCAGGGCTAAGGTTTATTGTGAAGACGCGTGACCTGACGAGATAGGGTGAGTGGGTGGATCCAAGTCATATTCGTAACTTCAGCATTATCGCACATATCGATCACGGCAAGTCGACGCTGGCGGATCGCCTCCTGGAGGTGACCGGCACGGTCGAGACGCGCCGTTTTGCCGGGCAATCCCAGCTCCTGGATACGATGGATCTGGAGCAGGAGAAGGGGGTCACGATCAAGGCCTCCGCCGTGCAGATGAACTGGACGGCGGCGGACGGCGAGACCTACGAGCTCAACCTCATCGACACGCCGGGTCACGTGGACTTCGGATATGAAGTCAGCCGCGCTCTGGCTGCGTGTGAGGGGGCGCTGTTGGTCATCGATGCGACCCAGGGTATTGAGGCGCAGACGCTGGCGAATCTCTATCTGGCGCTCGAGAACGACCTGGAGATCGTGCCGGTGATCAACAAGATTGACCTGGCGACCGCGGATGTGGAGCGGGTGACGCACGAGATCAGCGACCTGCTGGGTGTGCCGGCGTCAGACGTGATCGCGGTCTCGGCCAAGGAGGGCACCAACGTCGCGGCGGTGCTCGAAGCGGTGGTGCAACGTGTGCCGCCGCCGGAGGCTGCCGACGTCGAGGCGCCGCTGCAGGCCCTCGTTTTCGACTCCCATTACGATCCTTACAAGGGCGTGATCGCTTATGTGCGCGTCTACCAGGGGCAGATGACGCGGCAGACGGAGCTGTTGATGATGGCCACCAAGGCACGCACCGAGCCGGTGGAGATCGGGGTCTTTCGCCCCGACATGACCGTGGTCGGGACCCTTGCCGCCGGGGAGGTCGGTTACATCGCTACCGGCTTCAAGAGCGTGCGCGAGGCCCGCGTGGGCGACACCGTGACCGAGGTCGCGCGCCCCGTGGACGCCCCGCTCGCGGGGTACCGCCCGGCTAAGCCGATGGTCTTCGCCAGTCTCTATCCCTCGGAGGCCGATGACTACGAGAGCCTGCGCGACGCGTTGAGCAAATTGCAGCTCAACGACGCGGCGTTGACCTATGAGCCCGAGAGCTCCCAGGCGCTGCAGTTCGGCTTCCGCTGCGGGTTCCTGGGCCTGTTTCACATGGTGATCGCGCAAGAGCGCCTCGAGCGCGAGTATGGGCAGGATCTGGTCGTGACCGCGCCCAGCGTGGCCTACGAGGTGCTGCTGACCAGCGGGGAGGAGATCGAGATCCACCGACCTGCCGACCTGCCCGATCC
>JAXGUU010000277.1:0-5597 GCA_040774145.1 Anaerolineae bacterium | reverse complement strand
GCTCAAAGCGTAATCCGCACTCTTGGCATTGATATTCATATAGTGGCATCGTGCACCTCCCCGGAATCAACCTCATTATTATACGCCTTTCAGGACGGTTGGCAAGTTTCCGCGCCCGGTCGAACGGATGTAGTTTGCGGCGCGTCTCTCTATCGCACAGCGGAGGCGCTGCCGCGTCCGGCGCCCCGAGACGGGGCTGTAAGCCTTCAACTGCAGGTTTCCCGCGCCTGGTCCAGGGTGCCGTGGTCTCGCCGGGCGCCATGGTGTGCTGCGCGGGAAGGTGCCGGATACGCCCCCAATGTCCTGGGGGGCGATGTCAATCGAGGTGCGCCCGCGCGGCCTCGAAGATGCTGTCGAACATCTCCGTGGTCAGGCGGCCCGTCTGCGTGTTCTGGCGGCTGGGATGATAGGAGGCCATCAGGCGCGGGATCGGACCGGGAAGCGCGACGTCGACGCCATGGCCGAAGACCAGCCGCGGGACGTCATAGCCTTGCGCCTTCAGCCGGCGCAGATAGCCATCGAAGGCGATCTTGCCCAGCGCGAGCACGATCTGCGGGCGGGGCAGCAGGGCGATCTCACGCGCCAGGAACGGCTCGCAGTTGTCGAGCTCCTCGCGCGTCGGGCGATTCCTGGGCGGGGCGCAGCGACCTACCGCGGTAACGAAGGCGTCACAGAGAACCAGGCCATCGTCGGGGCGCTCCCAGGTGGGTTGGTTGGCAAACCCGGTTCGGCAGAGGGTCGCATAGAGCGTCTCGCCTGAGCTGTCGCCGGTGAACATCCGGCCCGTGCGATTGGAGCCATGGGCGCCGGGGGCCAGCCCCAGGATGAGCAGGCGCGCGTCGTGATCGCCGAAGCCGGGCACGGGCTTGCCCCAGTAGACACAGTCCTGATAGGCGCGGCGCTTGGTACGAGCGACCTCCTCGCGCCACGCCACAAGCCGTGGGCAGCGTCGGCAGGTCGTGACATCGTGTTCCAGCTTCTCCCAAGTATCGTCCATCGTGTCGTTCCTTTCGCGGCTGTGTCAGCCTGGGTCGCGGTTGCGTGTGGCGAGAAAGCGGCGTACCTCCTGGTACCTGGGATAGGCGCGCTCAGCATCGCGAAAGGCGGCGGTGTGCGCGCGTCGACGTCCGTTGACCATCCGGATCCCCAGCGATTTGTGGAGCAGCTCGTGGTAGACGATGAAGTCGACCACGTAGGCGGGGACATGGGCGTCATCGAGCGAGACGCTGACCATCACCGTGTCCTCGAGCGGGTCATAGTGACCGAACTTGCTGCGCGTCGGCGTGCGGCTCCACTTGAGGTGCGGGCGCGCCATCCCGCCGCCGAAGTGTCGCCGGTTGACGCGATCGAAAGCCTCATTGAGGTCGTGGTGGGCTCCCTGCGCCTGGCGTGACGGGCTGCCGTCGTGGGCGAGGGGGACCAGCAGGTCGGCCTCGACCTGCCGAAACGCTGCACCGGCGGCGTAGCTCCTCAGACGCCGGATCGCGGCATCCGCGCGCCGGGGCCTGCGCAGGATCTGTAGGAGGTCGTCCAGGACGTCGACCGGCGCCGAGACAAAGCCTTCGTGGACGGTAAGCCGGTGCTCGTGGCCACGCGCTCTGACCTGGTAAAGGTTTGAGGTCAGATAGAGGTTGACCTCAAGGGTCGCACGCGGCAGTCGCCAGCGCCCCTCGAAGGTCAGATAGTGGAGCGAACGGAGGTGCTGATCCAGATGGGTGGGTTCGCCCAGGAAGCGAAGCCATTGATACGCGCGCCGCGAGCGGGTCGGCAGGGCATACGGAGATGTCTTGTGCCGGGCACAGCGCGCCTCGATCGCCTCCGCGTCGGCGAGCATCGCGCGGCTCAACTCCCGCACCTCGGGCGCAGGCCCTCCAGCCGACATGGAATGTGAGGGCAAGGCCTCTACGAGGCCGGCCAGAACGCGTTGATAGCGCTGACAGGCCGCGACGAGGCCTGTGATCCGGAACCGATCCGGTCGGTCCTGAGGGGGCGTCTCCTGCGGCTGTGCCATTCGCGCAGTCTATCACGACGCTGCCCGCTGACAACCGGTCAGATAGGCCCGGGAGCGGCGCACGGCGTCCTCCAGCGGGCCGTCGGTGTCGACCACGAGGTGCGGCACGGTCAGGGGTTCTGCACCGGCCTTCAGCTCGAGATAGAGCGCCGCACTGCGGTTCGCAGCGAGGTGGCGGCCCTGGGCGCGGTCCTCCGTCAGGCGCTGCAGCGCGGTGGCGTCGTCACAGCGACACTCGATGAAGACGAGCGGGGTCCTCAGTCGCTCGGCGGTAGCCGTAACGTGCGCTACCTGCGACCGGCGCGTGAAGGTCCGCCCGTCGAGGAGGATCGCTTGCTCCGGATCCCGCCGGAGCAGAAATGCCGCGACCTGGAGCATGATCTCAACGCAGAGGTCGTCCTGCTCCGCGCTGTACTCAATCGTCGGCGGCGGGAAGAGCGCGGAGCGGGTCTCGTCCTTGTCCAGCACGATAGCCTCAATGCCGTCGTCTCTGAGGTCCTCGGCAAGCGCGCGGGCCAGCGTGCTCTTCCCTGTGCCGGGCAGCCCGGCCATCGCGATCAACATCGGTGACCGTTGCTAGAGCTGCCCGCTGCGAAGGGCTTGAGAGAGCAGCACGCGCAGTCGCTTGGGGTCACAGTGGGGCAGGGCCAGGGCAGCACGGTCCAACCGACCGCGGCGTAGATAGGCCAGCACCTCCTCCTCGAGCTCGACCGTGCGGATCTCCACGCCCTCGAGTGTGACGGTGTCGCGTGTGGTGGTGAATGAGGGGCTCCAGCGGTCGTCGTTGCTGCGCTCCAGGCCGCGATCAGGTCGATCTCAACCTCGTCGATCCGGAGCCGACCGAAGTGCGAACGCACGGTCTCGGTTTCGCGCCACGCCACCGGCAGTACGACGGCTTCCTCGAACCATGCCGCCACGTCATAGATGGCCTCGACAGGCAGCTCCAGGTCCAGATCCCTGACACTGAGGGGAAGTCCACGCAGGGCCAGGGCAGCGCCGCCCACCACCACGTAGTCGACCCCGTGGGCCGCGAGCCGTGTGGCGACCTGGCGCAAGACGGCTCGCCAGCGCGGGCGCCGGCAGATGGCCAACAGGTGCTCGGCGCCGCTGTGGGCTGTGGGGTCACGGGCTACCCGGGTGTTTACATCGACCCAAATGTCCCAAGCGGCGCCGCTCAGCGCGTTGACCTTCGCCTCACGTCCGGAGGCGAGGCCCTCCACGGCAAGGACCAGCAACTCGGGGGAGAGGTCGAAGAGGGTGACCTCGTAGCCTTGCTGCGCCAACATCAGGGCATAGCGTCCGGGCCCTCCGCCGCAGTCCAGGATGCGGGCCGGAGGAGGGGGGAGGTGCTCGCGGAGGGTCCGGGACGTCACGGCAAACTCGATGCGGTGGTGCTCCATGCGCACCCACTCCCGCTCGGGGTCGCTGTCATAGAGCGCCTGTACGGCGCGCTCCAAGGCTGCCTTACCGTTGTCGCTCACGTCGGGCCCCACAATCCCGATCTCTGGAACCGTGCACGTGGCGTGCGCGGTCCGCGGTGCTCACCAGCGGTCGACCTTGACGATATCGGCGAGCTCCTTGCGCCGCTTGGGTCCCGGCTGGTCGGCAGGGTAGCCCAGCGGCGAGAAGACGATAGGCGTCACGCCCTCGGGGAGCCCCAGGACCTCGCGGGCAGCGTCCGGGTCGAAGGCGGCGATCCAGCAGGTCCCCAGGCCCAGTGAGGTCGCCGCCATCACCATATGGTCCATCACGATAGCCGCGTCGATGTCGATGCTGGTCTTGCCGTCCTGGCGGCGCACCCAGGCCTCGTCGTCGACCGTGCAGACGCAGAGGACAAGGGGCGGCTGGACAAACCAGTCCCGCCCATAGATGCGTTGCAGTTCGGCCTCGCGGCCCGCGGTGTGGATGACCAGCACGCGAACCGGCTGGCGGTTCGCGGCGGTCGGTGCGAGGCGCGCAGCCTCCAGCACCGTGTGGAGCTTGTCCTCCTCGACCGGGTCGGGTCGGTAAGCGCGCACGCTGTAGCGGCGCCGGGCCAGCTCTGGAAACGTCATGGGTCCCTCCTTGATTCGTCTTCGTTTTCGGGGTGTTCGCGGCGGAACTTGTCCTTGAGGAAGCGCCCGTGGACGAGCAGCCGTTGGGCGTCCTCCTCGGGCAGCCGTCCTGCGATCTCCTGCAGCCCGCGGTGCAGCACCTGGAGCTGATCCAGCAGGTGATCGTGGGCGGTCTTGCCTGCCTGGATCGGACGTTGCGTCGCCAGGTCACGCGGGAGCGCCCGATAGGATGCCAGTGCTTCGGGCAGGTAGTCGCGGATCGTCTGCCGGATGGTGAAGACGTCGGCATCGCCGCTGCTGATGCGCGGGATGCGCGCTATGAGGTCGAGTAAGGTCGCCTGGATCGCCTCCACCTCGCGGGCGATCCCGGACGGCAGGTCGGCTCGCGTCGTGCGAACGAGGTCATGCAGCTCGCGGGTGAGGTCCTCGCGGAGGCGCGCGTCGTCAGGGAACGCATCCGGTGACGGTCGAGGGGCTGTGAGCGGCAGGGCTTCCTCGCGCCGTTCCGCGGTCAACCGGTAGACGCGTCGACCGGCAAGGCCACCACCGGCGACGCCCGTCACGGCGGCGACGACCGCAGCGGCAGGTCCCAGCAAGGGCAATAGGGCGACCAGCGTCGCGACCAGCACGCCGCCAAAGGCTCCCATCCCCGCCAGCGCCGCCAAGGGGAGGTTTCCCTGTCCGGTCTCCGGCTTCACGATCTCGGCGTGCAGGATGCCGGTCCTTTTCAGGTGGTCGATGCCGGCAAGCCACGTCTGAAAGGCCGGGTCGGGCAGTTCGAGCAGGCCGGTCTGATCGAAGGTCAAGGTGTTCAGCGAGCGCAGCGCGGTGAGCTCGAGCGGCAGTGGGCCGCGAAGATCGTTGCGGTCCAGGCGCAGCGTGACCAGTCGTGTGAGGCGGGCCAGCTCCGGCGGTAGGGGGCCGCTGAGGCGGTTCCGCGAAAGGTCGAGGACCTCCAAAGCGGTGAGGTCCTGGAGTGCCGGCGGGATCGACCCGTTGAGACGGTTGCTGTGCAGGTCAAGGTGGCGCAGGCGGCGCAGGTTGCGCAGCCGCTGCGGAAGGGCGCCGTGGAGGTCGTTGTCGGAGAGGTCGACGGTGTCGAGGTTGAGGAGGTTGCCGAGGTCGACCGGCAGCGCACCGGTGAGGGCGTTGCCCGAGAGGTCGAGATCGCCGAGATAGGCGAGCAGACCGATCTCCGCGGGCAACGTGCCGCGCAGATGGTTCCGGGGCAGGCGCAGGCCTGTGACGCGTCCGCGCTCACAGGTCACACCCTCCCAGGTGCAGGGATCGGCGTCGCTCAACCAGCCGGCGCTGCGCTCCCACGCCTCTCCGTCACAGCGACGAAAGAGGGCGATGAGAGCCTGTTCCTCACTGGGCGATAGTCCGGGCATCGCTCTCCTCCAGCCGTGTGACGGCGCTAAGGGGCGTCATCCTCCAGCGCTAAAAGGTCGCCGGTGCTCTCAATCGCCTGCTCGCGGCGCACGCGGTCGAGGTAGGTGGTGGCTTTCTGGACCTCGCCGGAGAGCAGGTTG
>JAXGUU010000276.1:0-5671 GCA_040774145.1 Anaerolineae bacterium | reverse complement strand
AGCCTCGATCATCGTGCCGTGGAGGTCGCGGGCTTCTACGACGGTGACGGCACCTACCGCGTGCGCTTCATGCCCGACACGGTGGGCCCCTGGCGCTACGTCACGCACAGCAACGCTCCCGCACTGGACGGTGTGACGGGAAGCTTCACCTGCACGCCGGTGAGCGAAGGTAACCACGGGCCGGTCAGGGTCGACGGTACCTATCACTTTCGCTATGAGGATGGTACGCCCCACTTCTCCTTCGGGACGACCTGTTACGTCTGGAACCATCAAGGCGAGCAGCTGGAGGCGCAGACCCTGGAGACGCTCAAGACGACGGGGGCAGCCTTCAACAAAATGCGGATGTGCGTCTTCCCCAAGGACTACACCTACAACCGCAACGAGCCCGAGCTCCACGCCTTCGAGAGGGATTCCAACGGGAATCTCGACTTCGAGCGCTTCAACCCGGCCTTCTTCCGCCACCTGGAACAACGCGTCGCCGATCTGCGCGATCTCGGCATCGAGGCGGACCTCATCCTCTTCCACCCCTACGATCGCTGGGGCTACAGCACCATGCCCGCCGACGTCGATGATCGCTACCTGCGCTACGTGGTGGCTCGTCTGTCGGCCTACCGCAACGTCTGGTGGTCAATGGCCAACGAGTATGACCTGATGCGATCCAAGACGATGCTCGATTGGGATCGTTTCTTCAAGATCGTGCAGGCGCACGATCCCGCCCAGCACCTCCGCTCGATCCACAACTGCCGGGCCTTCTACGATCACAGCCAACCCTGGGTGACCCATAGCAGTGTTCAGCACGCGGACCTTACGCAGGTCTCGCGTTGGCGCGAGCAGTACGGGAAACCGGTGGTCGTCGACGAGTGCCAATACGAGGGCAACATCCCCAACAACTGGGGCAACATCACCGCCGAGGAGCTGGTCCACCGCTTCTGGGAGGGCTCCGTACGGGGCGGTTACGTCGGCCACGGCGAGACCTACCTCCACCCCGACGACATCCTCTGGTGGTCGAAGGGCGGCGTGCTTCACGGCGAGAGCCCAGCGAGGATCGCCTTCCTACGCGAGATCATGGAGGCAGGCCCGCCGCTCGACCCGTACGGCACGAACTGGGACCTGACCCAGGCCGGCGATGACGACTACCGCCTGATCTACGTGGGCCGCCACCGCCCGGCAGCCAAGACGCTCAAGCTACCCGCGGACCAGCACTACACGGTCGACATCATCGACACGTGGGAGATGACGATCACGCCACTTGAGGGCACCTTCTCGGGCACCGTTGAGATCGACCTACCCGGCACCCTTAACGTCGCCGTGCGCGTCCGCCGCGTCGCCTGACCTCTCACCCTTCCGGGTCGCGGCCCGAGCAGACTCGGGTTTCCGCAACCCGGAAGGTTCTCTGCACCGAAGTCGCCTAGAACGCCAGCCAGTTATTCGGCGGCCACAGCTCCAGGGGCGGGCCGTAGAGCATCCGCACGACGAGCAGCACGTGCAGGATGAGGCTGACGATCAGGATGATGAGAATGCTCGGATGGCGCTTCACGTTGGTCTTGTGGTTGAACATCGCGCGTCCCACCCACGCACCCGGGAATCCTCCGATCAGCGCGAGTAGGTGGAGCGTGATCTCGGGCACGCGCCACCCCTTCAGCAGTTTCTCCAGCTCCGCCGTGCGCTTGTCCCACGCATAGAAGGCCCAGGCGATGATGCTGCACGCCGCGATCCACGCCACGTACGGGTGGACCGTCAGGCGGGTCTGGAACGATGTCGCCAATGACCAACAGAGCCCGACCGCGATCAGGGTGTAGATCCAGAGCGAGCGCTTCACGTGCCACCAGCACCTTGGCCCACGGGCCGCAGCGTTGCCGCGCGGGGTAGCAGGTCCAGATAGCTATCGTCCTCCTCCTCAAGCGGTGGCGGACGATAGTCCGGCGATTGGTGGCGGAAGTAGGTATTGTACAGCTCCGCATAGTGTCCGCCACGCTCAAGCAACGCCTCGTGATTGCCCGACTCGATGATCGCGCCATCCTGCAGGACAATGATGCGATCCGCAGCGCGGATCGTGGAGAGCCGGTGGGCGATCAGGATCGACGTGCTGCGCCTGAGGATCAACGCCGTGGCATCCTGGATCTGCGCCTCGGTGAACGGATCAATGCTGGCGGTCGCTTCATCCAAAATGAAGATCGCTGGGCGCTGCACCAACACGCGCATCAGCGCGACGAGCTGGCGCTGGCCCATCGAGAGCTGCCCACCGCGCTCGCCCACATCGGTGTCCAGCCCGTTGGGTAGCGTCCTCATCCACTCCCCACCCCCGATCTGCTCGGCGATGTCGAGGATCTCGCCCTCGGTAACATCTGTGCGTCCGTACCGGATGTTCTCACGCACCGTCCCGCGGAACAGGAAGGGCGCCTGCGAGACGATGCCCAGCTGCCGCCGGTAGGAGGTCAGGTCAAAGGTCCGGATATCCTGACCGTCGATGAGGATCCGGCCCTCCTGGAACTCGTAGAAGCGCGCGATCAGGTTGGCGATGCTGCTCTTGCCCGCGCCGGTGTGACCGACGAAAGCGATGCTCTCGCCCGACCGGATCTGCAGCGAGAAGTCCTGCAGCACCTGCTCCTGCTCCGTGTAACGGAACCCGACGCGATCGAAGGTGATCTCCCCACTCAGTGCTTCCACCGCCGCGTTGCCGGTCTGTTTGACGTCCGACTCCGCATCGATCAGCGCGAAGACCCGCTCTGCTGCGGACAGCCCCCCCTGGAGCTGATTCCAGAAGGCCGAGATGCTGAGCACGGGGAACCAGAAGCGATCGATACTCGTGATAAAGAGATACCAGTTGCCTGCCGACAGCACCTGGTCCGCCGCGGCACGACCGCCAAGATAGACAATGATCGCGGTCCCGATCGCCGATACGGCGTTGAGCAAGGGGAAACTCAGCGACAGCGCATAGCCGCGCCACAGGTTCACCTTATAGGACTGGAAATTGATCTCCGCGAACTCATCGTAGATGGCCTTCTCCTGTCGGAAGTTCTTCGCGACAGTGATGCCCGTCACCGCTTCCTGGATAGCCGTGTTGACCTCGGCCATCACCCTGAAACCCTGCTGGGTGACCTTGCGCGCCAGACGCCGCAGGCTCAGGGCAACCACCAACACAATCGGGACGAAAGCGAGGATCATCAGCGTCAATCGCCACGAGATGCTGAAGAGATAGCCAAGCAAGAAGACCACCTGCAGCACCTGGCCCACGAAATCGGTCACCAACTGCACAACCTGAGCGAACTCCTCGGTGTCGGAGGTGATCCGGCTGATGATGCCGCCCGACCTGAAGCGATCGAAGAACGAGAGATCATGGCGAATCGACGCGGAGAAGGCGTCGTCGCGCAGCGTCTCCATGATCGTACCGGTCACGCGCGCAAGCACGCGTCGCCCCCACCACGTACCGGCCCAGTCAAACACGCCCCCGACCAACACGATGCCGACGACGGCGGCGATGACCCATAGATTCCGGCGATCACCGACCAGGAGATCCAGGCCCCGCGCCGTCACGATCCTCGGGATGATCGCCAGGAACGAGAGCACGACCGTGATGGTCGCCGCCAGGATGACTTGCTTGGCGTGTGGCTTGAAGTAACGATAGATCCGCTGGATGAGGACCCGATCGCTATACTCGCGATCGTAGGCCTCGGCATCTAGACCGCTGAAGAAACCCATATCACTCCGTTGTCTCGTAGCGTACGAAGATGTCGCGATAGGCCTCGGACGACGCCATCAGCGTCTCGTGCGTGCCGATCGCATCCACCCGTCCCCGCTTCATCACGATGATCAGGTCAGCCCAACGGATCTGCGAGAGCCTGTGCGTGATCAGGAACGTCGTGCGGTTCGCAGCCGCACGTTCAATCGCCCGTTGGATGCGATCCTCGGTCTCGCTATCGATGGCACTCGTGGCGTCATCCAGGATGAGGATCGCAGGATCGGTCAGGAAGGCCCTGGCGAGGGCGATCCGCTGACGCTGCCCCCCCGAGAGCGTCGCTCCCCGCTCGCCCACCACGGTCTCATAGCCGTCGGCGAAGTCAACGATGAAGTCGTGGGCCCGCGCCGCCTTGGCTGCCGCTTCGATCTGTTCCTGAGTCGCCTCCGGATAGCCGAACGCAATGTTCTCAGCGATGGTCCTGGAGAAGAGAAAGATGTCCTGCTCAATGACTGAGATCTGCCGCCGTAGCGCCGCCAGGCTCCAGTCACGCACGTCCACGCCGTCCACCAGGATCCGCCCCTCGTCGACATCGTAGGTACGGTTGATCAACTTGGCGAGGGTCGACTTCCCCGAACCTGTCTGCCCGACCAAGGCGACCGTCTGTCCCGCCTCCACCGTGAAGCTGACGTCCTCAAGCGCCACCGATTCCTCCGTGACGTCGCAGCTGTCATCCGGCGCCGTGTAACAGAACCAGACCTTGTCGAAGGTCACGCTCCCTGTAATACGCTCGGTACGCCCCGCCGTGTTCTCATCGAGGTCGGTCTTGGCATTGATGATCTCCAGCAGGCGGCGGGCGCTCGCCAGCCCTGAGGCCACCCTTGGGTAGGCAAACTGCCCCGTGAAGGTGGGGAACCCGAAGAGCATCAGGATGCCCGTATAAGCGATAACGTCGCCCAACTGCAGGGTTCCGGCCCGGAAGAGCAGCAACGCATGCAGCGTCCCGCCTCCGATCAACAGCGCCAGCAGCAGCCGGGGTAGGAACCTGGCCTGGATATCCTGCTCCCACACAAACGCGCTCCGCCAGGCGGCGACTGCCCGTCGGAAGCGGCCGATCTCGTAGTCCTCCTGGGCCGCACCCTTCACCGTCTCGACGCCCTCAACCGCCTCGGCCAACGTGGTGTTCATCTCACCGAATTCGCGGCGCACAGCCTCACTCGCCGGACGCAGCTCGCGCAGATAGCTGGGCACCACGTAGGCATAGAAGAGAAGGTAGATGATCGGAGCCAGGATGAGCTGAGGCGAGATGCCCGGCGCCACAAACAGGGGCATGATCAGGAAATTCACCGACCCGATGACCATATTGAGTCCGGGGTTGAACATGAAGTTGATCTGGCGCACATCGTTGGTCGCACGTGCCATCAGATCGCCGGTGGCGTGGGCGTCGTGGAACGCGGTGCTTTTCCCCAGCAAGCTCACATAGAGCTCGTCGCGTACATCGCGCTCGATGCGCTGACCGAGGGTCTCAGCCGACACGTTGCGCATCAGCTGCAGCACCAGCCCGCGGGCCACCTGCGTGGCCGCGATCCAGATCGACAGCGCCAGGAGGGTCTCCAGATCCGGAACGGGCTGGACGATGGCGTCGAAGGCCCGACCGATGAGCACCGGCTGGACCGAGGCCATCAGTGCATTGCCCAGAGCCCCGACCAACATGCCCACAATCGCCAGCTTGTGACGCACAGCGTGGGAGAAGACCCACCTCGCAGCCCCGCGTCGATCCGTCTGCCAGTCGCGCTCCAGCGCGAACTCGCCGGTCGTCATAAGCTCTCCTCAACCCACCTCATCGGCACCTCCTGATTCACACCCAACTCCGCTATTGTAGGGGCGAAGGGTGTTTCGTCAAGCGACTGTCGGTCCAGAGATTCCGCAGTAAAAGGGATAGGATGACCGAGGGAACCGAACGACAGAGGGACATAGAGCTGGGTTGAGCGAGTT
>JAXGUU010000275.1:0-5695 GCA_040774145.1 Anaerolineae bacterium | reverse complement strand
TGGTGTGCCGATCACACGATCCGGCTGATTGAGACGGCAGCGGAAGACGCGACGCCTTTTTTCATACGGTGGGATTCCAGTGCGCCGCACCTGCCGAATGTCGTTCCCGAGCCCTATGCCTCGCTCTATCCTCCTGAGGCCGTGGTCCCATGGCCCAGTTTCCCCGATCCATTGGTCGGGAAACCCTATATTCAGAGGCAGCAGCGGCGTACCTGGGGGGTGGATGATTGGACGTGGGCCGAATGGGCGCCGATCGTGGGGCGCTACCTAGGTGAGATCGGCCTCCTCGATGCTCAGGTGGGCCGCGTGTTGGCGGCTCTGGATCGACTCGGCCTAGCGGACCATACGCTCGTGTTCTACACCACCGATCATGGCGACCTCTGCGGCGGGCATGGCATGGTGGACAAGCACTATGTCATGTATGATGATGTTGTCCGTGTACCGCTGATCGCTCGTTGGCCTGCTCGGTGCCGCGGAGGACGCGTGTGTGATGACTTTGTCTCCCACAGCATTGATCTGGCGGCGACCTTCTGCGATGCCGCCGGCGCGCCGGTCCCCGAGACCTTTCGCGGGCAGAGCCTCGTGCCCCTCCTGGAGGGTGCGTCAGGGAATGGACGGCCGGACATCTTCTCGGTGTACCACGGCAACCAGTTCGGGCTTTACAGTCAGCGGATGATCCGCGATCGGCACTGGAAGTATATCTGGAACGCGACCGCTGAGGACGAGATCTATCATCTGTCGACGGATCCCGGGGAGGTGCATAATCGGGCGACCGATCCCGCGTGTGCAGCCGAGGCAATTCGGCTGCGACAGCGTCTCGTGGCCTGGATGGAAGAGACCCACGATCCGCTGCTGAACGGTTGGACCCGTGCACAGATCCTCGGGTGATCTGCTATGGAGCGCACGATAGGCCCCGGCACCATCCAGAAGACGCTCTCGCTGCTCAAGGATGTCTTCGATGGCCTGTGCGTGCGTATCTCCCTGATCGAACTCGAGCAGTTGGGAAAGATGGTGCACGAGGCGATGACGGTCCAGGGGCGCAGCTTCCACACGCCGGAGCACATCTTCAGTCTCGTCGATGGATCGGATCCGATCCAGGCACTTGCCGCGCTCTTTCACGACGTGGTCTACTATGAGATCGATCAGGGCTTCACGACCGAGGTGGGAACAGTCCTGGCCTCTTACATCCGGATGGAGACGACGGATCAAGGCCTGCCCTGCATCCGGCTCATTAGCAGGTCGACAATGTCTGCGCGAGTTCGCCCGGGTGGGGATTCGATGTTCGATATGACGTTAGGCGTTTTTGGGTTTGATTACGGTCATACGCTGATCCCTTCACGGGGGCAGAACGAGTTTCTGAGCGCCCTGCTCATGAATAAGAAGCTCGAGAGCGTGCTTCGGCGCCGCGATCTATTGGAGGCGACTGCGTGCATCGAGGCGACGATCCCTTTCCGAGGCCCGGATGAAAACGGTCAATCACCTATGGAGGCGCTGGCACATCGCCTGAGGCGGGTCAACGAGGCGCAGCGCTTGGCGATGCGGGAGTCGGACATCGCCGCGGCTGTCAAGCGAGCGGTGCACTTCTCCAATCGCGATGTCGATAACTTCGCAGAGCAGGATACCGGCAGCTTTCTAGACAACACCTGGAAGCTTCTGCCCGAGACGAATCCCTCACTTCGTCATCACGGTGTCTATACGATCGGCAGCTATCGTCAGGCGTTGGAGAAGATGGAGGCGTTCCTGAATCACCTCGACCCAGAGACGGTCTTCAACACCTATGACGACGAGCCGCTGCCCGGCGAGTACGCGCGTCGCGTCGCGATGGCTTACCGCAATATCCACACCGCACGTCAGTATCTGGGCCTGAAGCTGCTGGCAATTGGGCTGTTGGAGGCCCTGGCGATGAGCAGTGGGGGCGATGCCCCGGTCGCCCTCTTCATGGGAGGGATGGAGGAGAGAGAGGGCACGCGGCGGATGGACACCTATCTTCCCAGCATTGCATCCATTCCCACGGTGGATGAGACCTCGACCCTGTTTGGACTCCTCGCCTTCGGGCGGGCGAGTTCGTCGAGCTTCGACCTGCAGAACTCGCCGCTGTCGCTCTTTATCTTCCGCTTGTTAGGTTGGGACGTGGCCGAGACCCTCCTGATGGAGGCTAAGCGCATGTTCGCCGGTGAGATCGAGGCCGAGACATTTCTGGAGCGTGTACCGGCGGGCATCGTCGTCGCCGTGGCCCGCGCCTGCGCCGAAATGGCCATCACGCGGCGCGAGGTGCTGCTGGCGTTTGCCGAGTCACGGCTGCGCCGGCGGTTGAGTTAGGAGGCTTCGTGAACGTCATCGTCATCCTTTGTGATACACTGCGGCGCGATCACTGTGGCCCCTACCACCAGGGGCGCCCGCTGAACGCCTGTTGGAGCGCTGAGGCGCCGGATTGGCGGGTGCCGACCCCGAACATGGATCGTCTGGCGGCGCGGGGCACGGTCTTCGACCAGTGCTACTGCGGTAGCACCCCATGCATGCCGGCACGTCGGGACATCTACACCGGGCGCTACGAGTTCCTGGAGCGAGGTTGGGGCCCTTTGGAAGAGGAGGATCAGGATCTTCCCCGTCAGGTCTCCGGCCCTCCCAACCAATCGATCCAGTGGACCCTTGAGCAGGGTTATAAGGCCAGCTATCTGATCACCGATCATTTCCATCTCTGGGAGCAGGGATCCGGCAACTACCACATGGGATACACCGGCTTCGACTTCGTCCGGGGATGTGAGGCTGATGCGTACCTGACTGCCCCGCTGACGGGCTTCCCGCTACCCGAAGGTGATCGACTCCACAAGCATGAGCGGCATTGGCGCAACATCCACCACATTCGGCAATCCGAGGAGGACTACTTCTGCGCGCAGGTCTTCCGCAGGGCCGCCACCTGGCTCGAGCGCAACGCGGGTGAGCACCAGGACTTCTATCTCCATCTGGACATTTTCGATCCCCACGAGCCGTGGGATCCACCCGAGGATCTGTTGCGCGAGTTCGATCCGCGGGGCTATGATGTCCCCGATGTCACGGCGGCGCCCCCCTATTGTAGGTGGCGGGAGGCACTAAGTGAGTCGCAGTTTTTTGCCTATCGCGCACGCTACGCCGCCAAGGTGGTCTTTCTCGATCGCCGGCTGGGTCATCTCTTGGACGCGCTCGACCGGCTCAACCTGTGGGAAGAGACATTGGTGATTCTCACCACGGACCACGCGACCTTCAACGGAGATCACGGACGGATCGGCAAGCTGCAGACTCACGAGTTCGACGCGGTGGGGCATATCCCCTTCATCATGGCACACCCCACGCTTGCCCACGGTGAGCGGCGTTCGCAGCTGGTTCAGCTTGTTGATCTCTACCCGACGGTGTTGGCTGCGGTGGGTCGACCGCTGCCGGATGCGCCGCCGGGTCAGGAGCTGCATGGCGTGAACCTGTTGCCTGCTCTGGCGGACCCCAACGCCCCTACGCGTGACTACGCCATCTACGGGCAGTTCGGGAAGAGTGTCTCGATCACCGATGGTGAGTGGGTGCTCCATCAGTCGCCGGTCGCCGACAATGAGCCGCTCAATTGGTATGGCGCTTGCCTCTCGAAGTTCCTGAACTACGATCTCGATGCCTACGTCGGCGGACGGCGTCGCGTGAGAGACTGCCCGTCATGGCCGACACCGACATGGCTGAGCCACAAGCCGACGGATATGAATGAGCTGCTCAACCTGGCGGGCGATGATCCGGGTCGCTTGCGACAGATGCAGTCGGCCCTGAAGGATGCCCTAATCCGCCTTCGGGCGCCGGTGGAGCAGTTGGACCGTCTGGGATTAAGGAGTGTTTGATATGTACGATGCCGTTGAGCATTTCGGGTCACTCTACGCCAACACATCCGCTGAGTTCACTTTCCGAGCGCAGACCGAGGAGGAGTGGTTGGCGTGGCGTGAGGCCTTTCGCCCCCGCCTACGGCGGGCGTTGGGGCTGGACTACATCGCGGGCGACCTGGCGGGCTACCAGCCGCGGGCCGAGCGCGATACGGTTCAGGAGATGGAGGATCACCTCCGCGAGTCGTGGCATCTGTGGGTGGAGCCCACCGTGCCTCTGCCTTTCTACCTGTTGCGCCCGAAAGGGGCGTCAGGACCGTTGCCCTTGGTGCTGACCCCGCACGGTCACAACCACCCGCACATCTACGCGGGCATTGCGCAATCCGATGCCGAGCTCGCGTCGATGCAGGAGGGGGAGCGCGACATCGCGGTCCAGGCGGTCAAAGAGGGCTATCTGGTGATCGCACCGACGACGCGCGCCTTCGGCGAGACGCGGACAGCGCAGGATCGGGCCGATGATAGGGTCCACTCATGCCGCATCCAGCTGATGCACGATCTGCTCGTCGGACGCACGCCGATCGGGGATCGCGTCTGGGATATCTCGCGGCTGATTGATTGGGCGCTTAAGACTCAGGAGGTGGATGGTGATCGCATCGCCATCACCGGGAACTCAGGCGGTGGCACGGTCTCCCTCTTTGCCGCTGCGTGTGAGGAGCGCATCTCGGTCGCTGTGCCCAGCAGCTACTTCTGTACGTTTGCCGGTAGCATCGGGTCGATCCATCACTGTGACTGCAACTACGTGCCGGGAATCCTGCGGCTCGGTGAGATGTACGATGTCGCCGGACTCATCGCGCCGCGTCCCTTCTGTGCCATCGCCGGGAGAGATGACCCGATCTTCCCCATCGAACACGTGCGGATGGCTTTCGAGAAGCTTCAGCAGATCTATACTGTAGCCGGTGTGCCGGAGCGCTGTGAGCTTTTCATCGGTCACGCAGGTCACCGCTACTATAAGGCAGGCGCGTGGCCCTTTATCCGCCGGCATTTCGGGCTCGCGACGTAGGCCAGGTCGGGGGTCCGCTTGTTGCAGCTGAGGCGGTCATACCGCGGAGGTCATATGGCAGAGAGCCCAACATCGAACGGCTATCATCACCTGGTGACGCGGCTGAACCGCTTCCCACAGGGCGCGCCGCCTTCCGAGACGCTCTTCGAGATCCTGAAGGTGCTCTTCAGCGAGCGTGAGGCGGCGCTGGTGGCGCAACTGCCGATCAAGCCGTTCACGGCGGAGAAGGCTGCGCGCGTGTGGAAGCAGGATGTGACGACGGCGCGCAGAACACTGGATGAGCTGGCGAGCCGGGCGATTCTGCTCGATATCGAGCGCGACGGTCAGCTCGTCTACGTGTTGCCGCCGCCCATGGCGGGCTTCTTTGAGTTCTCGATGATGCGGGTCCGCGACGACGTGGACCAGAAGCTGCTGGCGGACCTCTACTACCAGTACTGCACTGCCGAGGAGGCGTTTATGGATGACCTCATCGGCGGGGGCGAGACGCAGCTGGGCCGGATCTTCGTCAACGAGCCGGTGCTGCCGCCCCAGGTTGAGGTGCTCGATTACGAGCGCGCCAGTGAGGTGATCCGCACCGCCACACACCGGGGTATCAGCCGCTGTTACTGCCGCTACAAGGCCGAAGCTGCCGACGGCACAGACGCCTGTGATGCGCCGCAGGACATTTGTATGACCTTCAATGGGCCGGCGTCGGCGCTGATCAAGCATGACTTCGCCCGCGAGGTCGATGTCGCTGAAGGGTTGGATCTGCTGCAGGTGGCCCAAGAGCACAACCTGGTGCAGTTTGGGGAGAATACTCGCGAGG
>JAXGUU010000274.1:0-5698 GCA_040774145.1 Anaerolineae bacterium | reverse complement strand
GCCGACGCCCGCGCCGTCGCCGAGAGTCGCCCAACGTAAGTTGGGCAACGCCTGCACTATGCCCAACACCTCGTCCAGGTCGGCAAAGCCATCGGCGTCCAGACGGATCGGGAAGCGTGCCGGTCTGTGACGTAACAGCAGGGAGAGGAAGCGACTCAGCTTCTGCTGTCGCTGCCGCTGATGGCGCGAAGGCGGAGCGTTCACGCCCCCTCTTCGCCGTCCGGGACGTTCGCCAGAGCCGCTCGGATCAAGTTAGCCCGCACCTGGCGACGCTCCCGCCGGGGCAGCGAAGCGAGAAAGCCCTCGACCTTGGTCCGGCGTGTCTCCTGTCCATGAGGGCACGCCGGCTCGTCGGGCATCGTCCACGCGTGCGCGCGGGCATAGCGACGGATCTCCCGTTCGGTCAACAGCAGGAGCGGACGGATCATCTCCAGGACACCCCCGAAGTAGGGGCGCCGTGGTGCCAGTGTCTCCAGCTTGCCCTTGTACATCAGGCTCAACAGGGCCGTGACGGCGGCATCGTCCGCGTGATGACCGAGGGCCACCTTGTTGCAGCCGCGGCGTTCGGCGGCGATGAAGAGGGTCTTGCGGCGGTTCCAGGCACAGCGGAAACAGCCCATCGGCAGGGGTTCGTCATCCGGCACCTGGAGCGGCAGGATCTCATAGGGCACGTCAAGCGCCTCAAACCAGGGGACGAGTTCCTGCGTCCGGTCCGGCAGCCCTGCGTCCGTGCCGTCGACATGGAACGCGACGACCTCATAGCGACCGGGAATGTCCACGCCGCGCACCAACAGGTCGAGCAGCGTGCGACTGTCCTTACCCCCCGAGACACCGACGGCGACACGGTCTCCATCGACGATCAGGTCATCGGCGGAGATCGCGCGATTGACGTCTCTCAACAGGAACGCCGCTATCGCATCGGGTGTGGCCATTTACACGCTCCGGCGGCTACGCATCCTCCAGCCGCTTGCCATACTGCTGTGCGTAGTAGTCCTTGTAGAGGTCGCCGCTCTTGATCGGACGCCACCACCACTCGTTGTCGGCGTACCAGCGGGCGGTAGCGGCGACAGCCTCCTCGCAGCCGTAGCGACTCTCCCAACCCAACGCCTTGAGCTTGCTCACATCGAGGGCGTAGCGGCGGTCGTGACCGGGCCGGTCGGCAACGTGCTGGATCAGGCTCTTGGGTCGCTTCAGCGTCTCGAGCACGACCTCCGTCATCGTCAGGTTGGTGATCTCCTCACCGGTACCGACATTGTAGATCTCACCCAACACACCCTTGTGCAACACCGTATCAATGCCGGTGCAGTGATCGAGCACGTGCTGGTAATCGCGCATCTGCCGGCCATCGCCGTAGACCGGTAGAGGTTCTTCATCGATGGCATTGGTCGCGAAGAGCGGCACGACCTTCTCGGGATACTGATAGGGACCGATGTTATTGGAGCCGCGGGTGATCGTGACGGGCAGCCCCCACGACTCACGGTAGGCCAAGACCATCAGATCGGCCCCAGCCTTGCTGGCAGCATAGGGGCTGCGCGGCTCAAGCTGATCCGTCTCGATTGAGCGCCCCTCCAACACCTGCCCATAGACCTCGTCGGTACTGATCTGATGATAGCGCTCCACACCGAGTTTTCGGGCAGCCTCAAGAAGCACGTAGGTGCCGTAGACGTCGGTCTGAATGAAGGAGCCGGGCTCCATCAGCGACCGGTCAACGTGGGTCTCCGCGGCGAAGTTAACGATCGTGTCGATCTCGTGCTCGGTGAGGGCCTGTTCCACCGCGGCGGCATCACAGATATCGCCCTTGACGAAGGCGTAGCGATTCCCAAAGGTTTCGGCCACATCCTGCAGGTTCTCCAGCCGCCCGGCGTAGGTGAGCTTATCGTAGACCAGGATGATGTAGTCCGGATAAGTCTGGAGCATATAGCGAACGAAGTTAGAGCCGATGAAACCCGCCCCACCCGTCACCATCATTCGACGCATCGACTGACCTCCTCGGATAGCGTACTTGCGATGTGCGCCATGACCGACGCTGTTGCGCATTCTATCATGAAAAGACAGCATTGACGAAGCCACTGGGTTAGGTAGAATGTATAGGCCATGGATTATCGTATCGACGCCCCGCTGATTGTACAGAGTGACCGCACCGTGCTGTTGGAGGTCAGCAACTCCGACTACGAGGCGGCACGCGATCACCTCGCCAGGTTCGCTGAGCTGGAGAAGAGCCCGGAGTATATCCACACCTACCGCATCTCCCCGCTTTCGCTCTGGAACGCCGCTGCCGCGGGTATCGACGCGGACGAGATCATCGAGGGCCTGCGTATCTTCGCCAAATACCCCCTTCCGGACAACGTCGTCTTCGAGATCCGCGACGCCATCGGGCGCTATGGCAGGGTACGCCTGACCCGTGATCCCTATGACGGCGAGCGCCTCCGGTTGATGTCCGATGACCCGCTGCTGCTGATCGAGCTGGAGCGCAACCGTCATTTCGCGCCCTATATCCTCGATCAGGTCGGACCGCATACCCTCCAGGTGCCCGCCTCGCGGCGCGGACATGTGAAACAGGCGCTCGTCAAGGCCGGCTATCCTGCCGAGGACCTCGTCGGCTACACACTCGGCGATCCCCTCTCGATTGAGCTCCGCGATCGCACGCTCGACGGTCAGCGCTTTGCGGTGCGGGACTACCAACGCGATGCCGCTGAGGTCTTCTGGGCGAATGGTTCGGATGCCGGTGGAGCCGGGGTCATTGTCCTGCCTTGCGGCGCCGGCAAGACCATCGTGGGGATGGTCGCTATGGCGCAGGTCCAGACGAATACCCTCATCCTCACCCCCAGCACTGTGGCGGCACGGCAGTGGCAGGACGAACTCATCAACAGGACAAGCCTCACCGAGGACCTGATCGGCGAATACACCGGGCAACGCAAGGAGATCCGCCCCGTGACGATCACCACCTACCAGATCCTCACCCACCGCAAGCGTGGGACAAAGCACAGCGACCACCTTCCACTGGATGAGCAGTTCCCGCACTTCGCCCTTTTCAGTGAGGGGAACTGGGGATTGATCATCTATGATGAGGTGCACCTGCTGCCGGCGCCGGTCTTTCGTATGACGGCAGAGCTCCAAGCACGCCGCCGGCTGGGATTGACGGCGACGCTGGTCCGCGAGGATGAACGTGAGGAGGATGTCTTCTCACTCATCGGGCCGAAGAAGTATGACGTTCCCTGGCATGATCTGGAGCGCCAAGGCTGGATTGCCCCAGCGATCTGCTACGAGGTGCGCGTGCCGATGTCGGAGTCCGAGCGCATGGATTACGTGATGGCGGAGACGCGCCAGAAGTACCGCGTCGCCGCCGACAACTCGGCCAAACTGGAGCTCCTTGACCGCTTATTGTCCTACCATCAAGAGGATCGCATCCTGATCATCGGTATGTACCTGGAGCAACTGGAGCGGATTGCAGAACGCTACGGGTATCCCATCATCACCGGCAAGACCAAGGTCGCCGAGCGAGAGGAGCTCTACGAGAAGTTCCGCACGGGCGAGGTCTCCACGCTCGTGGTCTCCAAAGTCGCGAACTTCTCCATTGACCTGCCCGACGCGAACGTCGCCATTCAGATCTCAGGTACCTTCGGGTCGCGGCAGGAAGAGGCCCAGCGCCTTGGGCGCATCCTGCGCCCCAAGACCGACGGTGGTCAGGCCTACTTCTACAGCATCGTCACCAAGGAGACCGTCGATCAGGATTTCAGCGCCAATCGACAGCGATTCCTCACCGAACAGGGCTACCGCTACCTGATCCTCTACGCAGAGGAGATCCCCGGCGCGCTGGCCCACACGCAGGTCGGGCTCTAGGCCGCGATCATCCACGAGATGAACACCGTGAGGCACTAGGATGAGTAACCGTCCGCCATCGCCGGATCCGAAACTCGGCTACGTCTGGGTAGCGCCTCCAGCTGCCCAGCCCATTCGTGAGGTGCCCTTCTGGCGGTTGGGGGCGCTTGATCCTGCTATGATCTTGGCGGACGACATCACCGAGGCCGGGTGGCGCGTCGACCATCTGCGTGAGCAGATCGAGAACCTGGGTATTGAACCGAAGGGACGTACGCGACGAAGTCTCGCGGAGCAATTGGCCGAGCGCTTCATGGATGCCTCGCGGCTTTTCACGACTCTCCAAGGGCTTTCGGATGAGGAGCGCCGCTACTTCGCACATCTGCAGCTCCACTCAGGCCTTCAGGACCTCTTCATCGAGCCCGATGGCGTCAAGCTGTGGCGAGGCTTCTCGACAACGTGGTCCAAGCTGACGGCCCGCCTTATCAAGGCAGGGCTCATCCTGGTCACCGAGCATGACGGGCTGTATCTGCCGATCGACGCGCGTGCGAGACTGCCCCAACTGGCTCTCGACTTTCCATCCGTGAGAGCGCCGGCACACGTTGTGCCGCCGTCTGACCCACACGAGATCCTGAGCCGGACCCAGCAACTGCTGAGCCTACTCCAGATTGAGACCTTCAGGTTGAGAGACCGTGTTCGGTGGAAGGCACCCGAGTATCCCTATGCTGAGCCGATCGTGAGTTGGCCCGTTGCGCCCACCGATGCCGAGAAGCTACTGGCCAACGTCCACATGGAACGATCCATCGAGTTATTGCCGCCCGAACCCTATCCCGACGACATGGCGCTCGATGCCTGGGCCGAGGCCCTGGGCGTCACAACGGACGAAGCTGAGTGGCTCTATGCGCTGCTCGTGAAGGGTCACCTCATCTTGGAAGGTAGCCCGTTAACGATCGACCATGACCTTGTCCACGCGTGGATGGCGCTCACACCCGGGCGGCAACTGGCCCAGCTCTTCAGTATGTATCGCGACATCGATCGATGGGCCGTCTGGTGGCCTGCGTGGCGCGCCCAGGACCTGCGTGTCACCCGCTCCTATCAGGGGGTCTGGAATTTGGTATCGATCGATGGGTCGATGGCACGAAGCATCATCCATCTCCGACGCTCTATGCTTGAGGTGCTCTCCATCCTACCAGAGGACACTTGGATCGCGACTCAGGATCTCAGTCGGTGGCTGGCAGAGCTCTTCCCCCAACCCGAGACCCATCGCCATTTGGTGGGTATGAACCCAAGCTACACCCAGGGCGGATGGCTGAAGTTCGTTGAGGAAGTGCTCCTGCAGACGCTCCGCGGGCCGCTCAGGGCGTTTGGGCTTGTGGAGATCGGGCCCTCACTCGAGGACATCCAGGCGTTGCGCATTCACGGCTTGCAGGAGCTTCACTGGGGACGGATCGACGAAGTGTTCCTAGAGGCAGTGGGGCATCTCAGTCCGGATGCGGTGCGATTCGACGCTGCACATGCGCTGTTGGAGGTCACACTGCCGGCTCCCCCGGATTTCATCAGCACGATGTTAGCCTGGGCCAAACCAGCCGGGCTTTCGCGGAATGTGGCCCGCTATCGACCGGATGCCGAACAGCTACACCAAACCTTCGAGCGCGGCGAGGACCCAGCTTCCCTGAGTGCGGCGTGGCGCGCCAGCCTCGGCTTTGACCCCCTACCTGAAATCGCCGCCTGGTGGGAGACTTGGTGGTCACGCTACGGACACATACGCATCTATCCCGTTCAGGCTCTGCTCCAAACGCGCGATGCGACCACGCTCGAGGAGCTCCGGGTCGCCTTGCCGCACCTGCAGGATGCGATCGTCAGCACGTTGACACCTGAAGCT
>JAXGUU010000273.1:0-5699 GCA_040774145.1 Anaerolineae bacterium | reverse complement strand
GGCACGCAGGCGCTGATGCGGCACTACGCGACCTCGCTGATCCTGGCGACCGGCGGGACGCCGATGGTCAAGGCCGCGCACAGCGTGGGCAAGCCCGCGATCGGCGTGGGCCCGGGCAATGTGCCGGCCTATGTGGATCGCAGCGCCGATGTGGCGAAGGCCGCCGGCGACATCGTCAACAGCAAGGCCTTTGACTGCTCGACGATCTGCGCGACGGAGCAGTCGGTGGTGGCGGATAAGCCCATCGCGGCCCAGTTGCGCGCCGAGATGGAGAAGCACGGCGCCTACTGGGTCGAGGGCGAGGACAAGGCAGCGCTGGAGCGCACGCTCTTCTTCCCCGACGGCGGCATCAACGCCCGCACCGTGGGCAAGACCCCGCAGGTGCTGGCGGAGATGGCGGGCATCGAGGTGCCCGCGACCGCGCGCATCCTGGTCGCGGATCTAGAGGGTGTGGGCGCTGAGCACCCGCTGAGCCGTGAGAAGCTCACCACGGTGCTGGGGTTCTACATCGAGGACGGCTGGCGTGCCGGCTGCGAGCGCTGCATCCAGCTGCTCAAGTTCGGCGGCGACGGTCACTCGCTGGTGATCCACGCGCGCGACCACGACGTGATCATGGCCTTCGGCCTGGAGAAACCGGCCTTCCGCATCATCGTGAACACCTGGGGCACGCTCGGCGCGATCGGCGCCACGACGGGCGTGGCGCCCTCGATGACGCTCGCCCCCGTTGGGATCGGCGGCGCGGTGGTCAGCGATAACATCACGACGCGCCACCTGCTCAACATCAAGCGGCTGGCGTATGAGTTGGTGCCTCCGCCGGAGGCGGCCTACACGCACGCGGCTAACGGTGCGACCGCGGCGCCCGACGTGGCGGCGCCGGAGACCATCGAGGCTATCGTGCGCCGGGTTCTGGCGTCGATGGAGAGCGAGAAGGATAGGAGGTCCTGATGAGCGAGCAGTGCCACGCAGTCACGCTCGCAGGCGAGCGGTGCCGCAATCGCGCCCTACCCGGATCGCGCTTCTGCTTTCTGTCCAGCCACCAAGCTCAGGGGCAGACGGATGAGGACGCCCCTGAGCCGGCCGAGGAGGTTGTTGAGGCGTCGGTGGTCGTGCAGGAGGTACCTGAAACCGAAGAAGCTGTCTCACAGGTCGAGGGGGGGGCCGAGGCTCCGCCGCCTGTGCTATCCAAATCTGAGAAGGAGTTACCCATGCCTAACGTACAGATGATTGCCCTGGGGATGATTGAGACAAAGGGCTTGGTCGGCTCGATCGAAGCCGCCGATGCCATGGTCAAGGCCGCGAACGTGAAGTTGATCGGCAAGGAGTATATCGGCGGCGGCTACGTGACGGTGATGGTGCGCGGCGATGTCGGTGCGGTGAAGGCCGCGACCGATGCGGGCGCCGCCGCCGCGCAGCGGATCGGCGAGCTGGTCAGCGTGCACGTGATCCCGCGCCCCCACGGCGATGTGGAGTTCATCCTGCCGAAAGTTCAAGAAGAGTAGGCCAGGCTGACGATCAGCTGTCACCTGCCCGCCGCGAGTTCGCGTTGCGGCATGGCTCGCTGTGCTTCGCGAGGCGTGCCCTGTGAGGCGGCGGACAGAGGGTAAGGGAGAGGGTGACAAGGGAGCAGGCCGATGTCCCTTGTCGCCTCATCTCCTTGCCCACCAAGTCGGAAGGGAGCCGAGGTATGGCAAAACGCCTGTACACTGCTGCCGATATCCAGCGCCTGGTCTATGACGCGCACGAGACGACGCTGGTTGTAGCCAAGGGAGACATCGTCACACCCCTGGCCCTTGATGCGGCTCACGAGCTAGGGGTGGAGATCACCTATGAGGGTGCCGGTTCGGCGGACCTGCCGGTCTGGAGTGGGGCGGCCCAACAGATCACGAGCGTCCCTGCCGCCAAGCCCGCAGCGCCCGCCGCTGACAAGGTCAATCACGTAAGCGCGTCGCCTCAGGGAGGCGCATCGCCGGGCGATGACCTGGAGGCACAGGTCCGTGCGATCGTGACCGCGATGGTCGCCGGCTGCCATCCACAGAAGCCGGTGACACCGGTGCGCCACGTCGAGGGGCGCCACATCGAGCTGGAGCCCTTCCCCTTCGACGTCAAGCGCCCGCAGATGGATATCCGCCTGGTCGATGTGGTGACCTCGGAGCACGGGTCGCCGATGGCTGCCGGGGTGATGTCGTTCCGGGAGGGCAGCTTCCCCTGGACCCTGAACTACGCCGAGATCGATCTGGTCTTGGAGGGTGAGTTGCACATCGAGACGACGGAGGGCACGCTCGTCGGCAAGCCGGGAGACGTGCTCTACATCCCGGAGGGGACGAGCATCAGCTTCGCCACGCCGAGCTGGACGAAGTTCTTCTATGTGACCTATCCTGCCGACTGGTCGGATGCGTGAGGCGCCTATGGCCATCCTAACCGAATCCGAAATCCGAGACCTGATCCGGCAACCCCAGCCGGGGATGACGCTGACCGTGCCGCCGGGGACGCGGCTGTCGCCGGCGGCCCAGGACTTCGTGAAGCACTGGAAGCTCGAGCTGCAGTTCGGTGCGCCGGCTGCGGAGGGTGAACCCACGGGATGGGACAAGCCGGCGAGCTTCCCCGTGCAGCTCTCGGGGGAGACGCCGACGTGCAGCGTCTGCGGCATGCCCGTGAGTGCCAAGCCGGAGTACATGACGCAGCTCGACGCGACCCGCTTCGCGCCGAAGAACATCCCGCGGATCCGCTTTCGCGGCAAGATCGACACGCTGCAGAGCCTGTGCCTGTTGATCGCCTCGCGGGCGCGGGCGCTGGACCGGCCGGAGTTGGCGGCGCGTCTCGATACGCTGGCGGCCTACTGCCGGGAGATGATGAGCGCGGAGTACAACGAGCGTCCGGTGGCGCCCCTGGTCTTTGCCGATGCCGATGAGGAGGCGATCCACAAGGCCACCCATCAGCCTGAGGAGGCCTTCGGCATCTCGCACGTGGTGCCGGCGTCGACGGACCCCGAGCTGCTGCACTGGCTCAACGTCCTGCGCTGCGAGTCGCGGGAGGTGGAGCTGGTCGCCTTGGATGCTTTTGTGCCGGCGCCTGAGTATCGCGTGGCACAGCCTTCGATCGTCACCGCCGTCAATCGTTTCAGCAGCGCGGTGTACTATCTTGCCCTGGGCTTTATGGCGGGCAGGTTCTAGCTATGAATCCTGAGCTGGAGAAGTTCCTCGCGAGCGCCGACCGGGCGATCCACAGCCCGTCGCGGAACGGACATCGCGGCCCGGTGCACGTCGGTGTGGACCTGGGCACCGCCTATACGGTGCTCTTCGTCCTGGACGAGACTATGCAGCCGTGGACAGGGGCCTATGAGTTCGCCGAGGTCGTGCGCGATGGGTTGGTGGTGGACTTCGTCGGCGCCACCGCGCTGCTCCGTCGCCTGAAGGCGAAGGTGGAAGCGCAGCTGGGCTTTGAGCTGGCATCAGCGGCGACGACCTATCCGCCGGGGGTGCCGCAGGCCGAGGTGCGGGCGACGCGCTATGTGGTGGAGGCCGCCGGGATGGCGTGTAGCGGCGTGGTGGACGAGCCCACAGCGGCTAACTCCGTCCTCCAGGTCGAGAACGGTGCTGTGGTGGACATCGGCGGCGGCACGACGGGCATCGCCATCATCCAGGACGGGGAGGTCGTCTACACCGCCGATGAGGCGACGGGCGGCACGCACTTCTCGCTGGTTATCGCGGGCGCCCATCACATCTCGTTCGAAGATGCCGAGGCGATGAAGGTCGATCCACGCGAGCAGCGCCGGCTATTCCCTATCGTCAGGCCGGTGATGGAGAAGGTCGGCACGATTGTGGCCCGGCACATTGCCGGTTATCCGGTAGAGACCCTGTATCTGGTCGGCGGCACCAGCGCTTTTCAGGGCATCGCCGACGTGATCCGTGAAGTGACCGGCGTCCGCACCTGGGTGCCGAGTAACCCACTGTTCGTCACCCCGCTGGGGGTGGCGATGCACAACTAGGGGGCGAGGAGACACTATGGCAGGAGAATTTCAGCTACGCGCTTATTGCTACCTCGATCGGATGCAGCCGCAGTATGCCTCGTTCGTCGGTACGGTCACCCAGGGCGACCTGCCGATCGAGGGTATGGCGAGCCTCTACGTGGAAATGGCCCCGGGCAACTGGGTCTTCCGTGTGGTTGACGTCGCCGTCAAGGCGACGGACGTCAGGCCCGGCGCCCAGATCGTTGAGCGCGAGTTCGGCATGTTCGAGATCCACTCGCTCTCTCAGGCGGATGTGATCCGCGCCGGCGAGGTCGTCTTGGAGCGGCTTGAACTCGACGTCACCGAGCGCAAGCGTCCGGAGATCGCCTCGATGCAGGTGATCACCAACGTCAACCCCTATCAGGCCCAGCTGCTGAACCGCTTCACGCGGGGGATGATGCTGGTGCCGGGGCAGACGATGCTGGTACTGGAGTGTGCGCCGGCGGCGTACATCAACCTGGCGGCGAATGATGCCGAGAAGGCCGCGCCGGTCAACCTGATGCATGTGAGCTCGGTGGGGCGATTTGGCCGCTTGTGGATGGCGGGCACCGAGGCCGACATTCTGGCGGCTCGGGAGGCCGCCGTGGCCGCGCTGGAGGCGGTCGAGGGGCAGCCCTAAACGACGATCTGGAGGTCGTGATGGCAAGAAGGTTTATCACCGAGCGTGATATCGCCGCCTACGCGGCACAGGGGATGAAGGAGTTGGTGGTCGAGCCCGATATGGTGCTCACGGACCTGGCGGTCGAACGTGCGCGTGCCGCCAAGATCTGCCTGATCCATCCCGAAGCCGGCGAGGCGGCACCTGCAGCGCCGGCAGGGGCGACGAGCAAGGATGAGATCCACGCCCGGGTGCGCGCCGCTGTGATCGCGCGGTTGGGCAGCGAGCCCGAGGGGCTGGACGCGATTATCAAGGGTATTCTGCCCAAGCTCTCATAGCTTCAGCTCTCAGCGCCGGCCCCGGAGAGGGGGTGCGGATGTCCGAGGCTGTGGCGATCATCGCTGCCTGTCTCATGTGTGCAGCGACCGTTGTGCGTCAAGGGGCCCGCCCGAGGAGGCTGTGATGCGACTTGTGATCCCTGCGGACGGCGCTGATCTCGATGCGCCGACGAGCCCGGTGTTCGGGCGCTGCCGGACGTTCATGTTCGTCGATGCCGATACCTTCGCGTTCGAGGCCATGGCTAACCCGGCGCGCGACGAGGTCGGTGGTGCGGGCGTTCAGGCCGCACACCTGGTCGTGCAGCACGGGGCCGAAGCCGTGATCGCGCGGCGTCTGGGCCCCAACGCCTTCAGGTTGATCCAATCGGCGGGCATTCCCACCTATGTGCTGGAGGGCGCCACCGTACGCGAGACGGTGCGGGCGTTCCAGGCCCGGCGGTTGCGCAAGCTGTAGCCGTTGTTCCTCTGCTGAAGGCGTCGAGGCGCTCCGGTCGGGCAGAGCGCAGCGGCGCCTTGATGTGTGTTGGTCCCCACTGCGGCTCAGCCTTTCCGCGTGCCGGGGGCGCAATCGAGACGATTACGCTACGCCCGGGGCGCAATCGAGACGATTACGCTACACTCGGGGCGCAATCGGGACGATTACGCTACACTCGGCGCGCAATCGGGACGATTACGCTACACTCGGGGCGCAATCGGGACGATTACGCTACACTCGGGGCGCAATCGGGACGATTACGCTACGCTCGGGGCGCAATCG
>JAXGUU010000272.1:0-5720 GCA_040774145.1 Anaerolineae bacterium | reverse complement strand
AGCGATAGCCCTGCCTGTGGCTATGGAATTGGGCTCGATCGTGGGTATCCTTGCTGTCACACATAAGGTTGGGCCGGATAGCGTGGGGACCATAAGGAGGCCTGGACGATGAAGGCAGTTCGCTCCTCGGAGATCACACCGGAAGGTGTCTATATGTCGCGCCGCCGCTTTATGACGGGCGCGGCGAAGCTCTTGGCAGGCGCTACGATCCTGAGTGCATGCGGAGGGCAGGTGGGGCGCATACCGGCCCCAGGTGATGACGGACCTGCGCCGCCGGTCGATGGGCGGACCGATGAGCTGGGGAATGCGTTGACGCCCTATGCGGCGGTCACGGGCTACAACAACTACTATGAGTTCTCGCTGAACAAGGAGGCGGTGGCCGGTCTGGCAGCGGGCTTTCCGACCGCTGACTGGGCGGTGACGGTTGGGGGGCTGGTGGAGCGCCCGCAGACCTTCGATCTGGACGATCTGCGCGCTTTCGAGGCCGAGGAGCGCATCCTGCGCATGCGGTGTGTCGAGGGATGGTCGATGGTGATCCCCTGGACCGGGTTCCCGCTGGCCCGGCTGCTGCGTGAGGTGGAGCCGCAGTCGAGCGCGCGGTATGTGCGGTTTGAGACGGCGTTGGACGAGCGGACCATGCCGGGGCTGCGGCAGCCCTTTCCCTGGCCCTATGTGGAGGGGCTGCGGCTGGACGAGGCGCTGCACGATCTGACGACGCTGGCGACCGGCGTCTACGGGCAGGATCTGCCGCCGCAGAACGGGGCGCCGGTGCGGCTGGTGGTGCCGTGGAAGTACGGGGTCAAGAGCCTGAAGTCGATCGTCAAGATCGACCTGGTGGCTGAGATGCCGACGACCTTCTGGATGGCGGCGGGGGCCGGTGAGTATGGGTTCTGGTCGAACGTCAACCCGGAGGTCCCGCATCGACGCTGGTCGCAGGCGACCGAGCGCCTGATCGGTGAGAACGTCCGCAAGGAGACGCTCTTTTTGAACGGCTATGCCGACGACGTGGCGGGGCTCTACGATGATCTGAGCTCCCCGAGCTGGTATTTCTAGGGGCAGCCGTGGTACGGAAAGAGGTGGGGCGGTCGCGGCGCGAGGTCGTGAGGCTCATCGCGACGCTCAGCGGCGTGGTGCCCTCGCTGTGGCTCGTGCGGACCTATGCCTCCGGCGGGCTGATGATCGATCCGGTGAAGGAGATCACGATCAGGTCGGGGCGGCTAGCGATCACGTTCCTGCTGCTCTCGCTCGCCTGCACGCCCCTGATGATCCTGACCGGATCCGGTCGGTTGCTGCAGGCCCGCGGGCCGCTGGGTCTGTGGGCGCTGGCCTTCGCCGGCGTGCACGCCCTGGCGTTTGTGGGGTGGGACTATCGCTTTGATCCGGCGCTGCTGCGGGCAGGCGTCGCCTACCAGCCGTTCGTGTGGGTGGGGATGGTGGCGTTCTTGCTCCTGGCTGGTCTTGGGGTAACCTCGATACCCGAGCTGCGCAAGCGCATGGGTAGATGGTGGCGCCGGGTTCAGCGCATGACCTACCTGGCGGGCGGGCTGGCGGTGTGGCACGTGCTCTGGGTGAAGAAGAGCCCGTGGGAGGCCTGGGGCTACCCGGTGGTGCTGGTGGGTCTGCTGCTGATCCGTGTGCCGCCGGTGCGCAGGGCGATCCGGCGTTGGCGCAGGCAAATCGGCGATTGGGGGGGCGAGCGAGCAGGATGACGAGGTCGCACTATGAGGCGGGCGTGCATCGGGCGCTGAAGCGGGCCGCCGGTGAACATGCGGTACGGTTTGTCGAGTCCGGCATGGTGGTGGGCTTGGGCCATGGCAGCACGGCGATCTTCGCCGTGCGCAAGATCGCGGCGTTGCTGCGCTCGGGCGAGTTGCGGGAGATCGTCGGGATCCCGTGTTCATCGGACGTAGAGCGTGAGGCGCGGGAGCTGGGCATCCCCCTGACGACGCTGGCGGCGCATCCGGAGATCGATGTGACGATTGATGGCGCCGATGAGGTCGATCCGGCGCTGAACGTGATCAAAGGCGGGGGCGGGGCGCTGTTGCGGGAGAAGATCGTGGCCCAGGCGACGCGGCGGGAGGTCATCGTCGTCGATGAGAGCAAGCTGTCGCCGGTGCTGGGGACGCAGTGGGCCGTGCCGGTGGAGGTGGTGTCGTTCGGCTGGCGGACGCAGATTCAGTTTGTGGTATCATTGGGGGCGGATGTGTCCGTGCGGGAGCGATCGGACGGGTCGCCGTTCCTGACGGATCAGGGGAACCTGATCCTGGACTGCGCGTTCGGGCCGATCGACGACCTGGCGGGGCTCGCGCAAGCGCTGGAGGCGCGGGCGGGCATCGTGGCGCACGGGCTGTTTCTGGGGCTGGTGTCGGATGTGGTGGTGGGGCGGGCGGCGGGTGGGGTGGTGGAGGTGATGTGTTGCAGCGCTTGACCCCCTACGTGCAGCGGGTCGCCTCTGGGACGTGATCACCGCTATGACCAAACTTATCATCCAGATTCCCTGCTACAACGAAGAAGCGACGTTGCCCGGCACCGTGGCTGATTTGCCGACGCACATCGATGGCGTCGACCTGATCGAGGTGCTGGTGATCGATGACGGTAGCTCCGACGCGACCTCGAGGGTGGCGCGGGAGCTCGGCGTGGACCACATCGTCCAGCTACGACGTAACATGGGCCTGGCTACGGCCTTCGTGAAGGGGCTTGAGGCGGCGTTGTCGTTGGGCGCCGACATCATCGTCAACACGGATGGTGATAATCAGTACCGGGGCGCCGATATCGCACGCATCGTTCAGCCGATCCTCAGGGGCGAGGCCGACATCGTCGTAGGTGACCGCGGCGTGATGACGGTGGCTGAGTTCTCTCCGCTGAAACGTCGGCTGCAGAAACTGGGAAGCTGGGTCATGAAGGTAGCCTCGGGGGTTGACACACCCGATGCGACGAGCGGGTTCCGCGCGCTAAGCCGCGAGGCTGCGCTGCGTACTATTATCATGAGTCAGTACTCCTACACGCTGGAGTCGCTGATCCAGGCCGGGGCGACACGGATGGCGGTTGCGTATGTGCCCGTGGAGGTCAACCCCAGCACGCGCCAGTCCCGGCTCATGAGGGGGATACCGGATTACCTGGTGAACTCGAGCGCGACGATCCTGCGGACCTATGCGATGTACAGGCCGTTGCGCGTGTTTTTGTTCATCGGAGCGGTGATGATCGGTGCCGGGATCGTGTTGGGTGGGCGTTTTCTGTGGTACTACGTGCAGGGCGCCGGAGACGGCAAGGTGCAGTCACTGATTCTGGTTGCCATCCTGATGATTACCGGTTTTCAGAGTTGTCTTATCGGTCTCATCGCGGACCTTATCGGGTTCAACAGGCGGATCCTCGAGGAGGTGCTGTACCGACTGCGCCGGATGGAGTTGCTGGGACGAATAGATGCCGACGCGCCTGATGGCTAGATCCCGCCCCGCCTGTTCGGAGCCCCATGCGGATCGCGCTGGTTGGGCCCGTGTATCCTTACCGTGGTGGGATCGCCCACTATACTGCGGTGCTAGCTCGGACGCTCCGTTCGATGGGCCACACGGTTTTGGTTGTATCATTCAAGCGCCAGTATCCGAAATGGCTGTTTCCTGGGGCCAGCGATCGAGATCCGAGTCAGAAAGCCCTTCGCGTCGAACAAGTTGAGTATCTGCTGGATTCACTCTGCCCATGGAGCTGGATCAAGACGGCACTCCGCATCCGTGATTTTCAGCCACATCTGACCGTCATCTCGTGGTGGACCGTATTCTGGGCGGTCCCGTGGTTCGTGATGCGGACAGTATTGCGCAGGGTCCTGTCAACTCCCTTAGTGTTTGTCTGCCACAACGTTATGCCCCATGAGGCCAGGATCTGGGATCGCTGGTTGACACGTTGCGCGCTATCCAACGCAACGCAGTACATCGTGCAGTCTCCACAGGAGCGCACGAAACTGCTTGATCTGTTTCCGGATGCCGAGGCCTTCGTCGTGGCACATCCGATCTACGATATGTTCAGCGATGATGCCATCTCACAAATGGACGCTCGGAAGCTGTTGGGCCTGCCGGTCGAGGGCAAGGTCTTGTTGTTCTTCGGAATCGTGCGTGAGTACAAAGGGCTCATGGATCTGCTGGAAGCCATGCCTGAGGTCATTCGCCACGTTGGCGACGCGAAACTGGTGATTGCCGGAGAGTTCTGGGAGCCGAAGGATCGGTACCTGTCAAGGATTCGGATGTTGGGCATTAGCGATGCGGTTGTCATTTTCGACCACTACATCCCCAATGAGGACCTGTCACACTATTTCGCTGCAGCTGATGTGGTCATAGCTCCCTATCGGCACGCCACGGGCAGTGGGGTCGTGCAGATGGCTATTGGATTTGGTACGCCTCTGCTGACGACGTTGGACTGGGTCTTTGATGGCGTAGAAATTCCGGCTTGCTATCGGTTGGTTCCGCCGAACAACAGTGCCGAAATAGCCGCGTCCGTTAGGGATCTGCTCAGCCGACCAGAGGTGCGTTGTGACCCTGAGGAGATCAGCCGGCTTCGCCAGGCGTTCTCTTGGGAGCGGTTGGGTAGAACGCTTGAGACCATCGAGAGTCGAGGCCAGAACCAAGCGTGAGGATCACCTTCCTGCTCACTCAGAGCCTCGAGAGTCCATCGGGCCTGGGTCGCTATTGGCCCCTCGCTAAGGAGCTTCAGCGCCTTGGGCATAGTGTCACCATTCTTGCGCTGCATCACGATCTGCCGAGCTTGAAAGAGCGTCGGTTGAGTCTGGAGGGTGTTCACATAGGGTACACTGGGCAGATGCATGTACGCAAGAGCGGTAACGATAAGCGGTATTTCGGACCCGCGCAACTGCTAGCTGTTGTGCTGCGTGCCACCTTGGGTTTGTTGTGGGCTGCGCTGCGGGTACCGACGGATGTCTATCACGTGGCGAAACCTCACCCCATGAATGGCGTAGCTGGTATCATTGCCAGTCGTTTACGTCGCAAGCCCCTTTTCCTCGATTGTGATGACTATGAGGCCGCATCGAATCGTTTTTCGAGCGAATGGCAGCGCAGAATCGTTGCGTTCTTCGAGGATCATCTGCCGCGCTTTGTGAGTGGCATCACGGTGAACACCTTGGCGACTGCGCGGAGAATTGGCAGGTTGGGCTATCCTGCTGACCGTGTTGTGGTTGTGCCGAACGGAGTCGATCGTGAGCGATTCGCGAGAGTAGATCTCGAGAAGATCGAACAACTGCGCCAGGATCTAGACTTGGTTGCCAGGAAGATCGTGCTCTATTTGGGTAGCGTGAGCTTCATCAACCATCCGATTCACTTGCTTGTCGCAGCCCTGCCCCAGGTGGTCAATATGTGCCCGGATACCGTTGCGCTCTTTGTGGGAGGTGGAGAGGATCTCGGGGCACTGGAGGCCCAGGCACAAGAGCTCGGCATTGAGCAGCACGTCCGCTTTATGGGAAGGGTTTCCCCAGCGGACGTCCCGCTCTACTACTGCTTGGCCGATATCTCGGTTGACCCCGTGTACGATGACTCTATTGCAGCTGCTAGGTCACCCCTAAAGATCGTGGAGAGTCTAGCCTGTGGCGTGCCGGTTGTTACTGGGGCTGTCGGCGAGCGTGAGGAGCTGTTGCAGTACGGCAGGCTGGGGCTCGTGACTGAAGCGGGGTGCCCGGACTGTCTGGGGAGGAAGATCGTGCAGTTGCTTCAAGATGATCGTCT
>JAXGUU010000271.1:0-5757 GCA_040774145.1 Anaerolineae bacterium | reverse complement strand
GTGCGAGTCGGCGCCGATGACGAGGTCGCCCGGCAGGACCAGGCCCTTCTCGGGAAGCAGGACGTGCTCGATGCCCATCTGACCGACGTCATAGTGATAGGGCAGCTCCTGCTCGTGAGCAAAACGACGCATCAGCGCACACTGCTCCGCAGACTTGATGTCCTTGTTCGGCGCGAAGTGATCGGCGACGAGGACGATCTTCTCCGGGTCGAAGACGCGCTCGACGCCCAGCTTCTCGAACTCGCGCAGCGCGATCGGGGCCGTGATGTCGTTTGCCAGCACGACGTCGACGTCCACCTCGACGAGGTCCCCAGGGGCGACGTCCTGAGCGTGGTCGGTGTGCTCTGCGATGATTTTCTCCGCTAGCGTGTATCCCACGTGGTCCCCCCTAGGTTTCGTCGACGGCAGAATCGGTTTCTCCGCTGTGAGCCACAATCGCTTCACTGCGCCCATTCAGGCGAGGGGCCTTCTCCAACTCCTCGAAGTCCCAGTTCACAGACCAGCCCGCGGGCTGGGGGAAGGCCTCCCATTGCTTGGGCTCAGCGGCCTCGGTGGTACAGCATGCGACGGTCACACCTGTGTGTCCGGTTTCCATCGTCTTCCTCCTTCTCCTCTGTGGGTCGTCCGGTCATCGCTTCCTTGGAGCGGTGGTCCGGGTTACTCAGCCGTCGCCTGAGGCGTCTCGTAACGCGCAGCGATCAGCCGGTTCAGTGCAAACAGATAGGCCTTAGCACAGGCGACGAGGATATCGTTGTCGGCGCCGTGGCCGCTGAAGATCGTGCGCGCCTGCCCGTTGACGGGCTCGTCGGCCCGGATGCGCACGGTCACGCGCCCCACCGCGTCGGTGCCCTCGGTGATCGCCTCGATGCTGAACTCGATGAGCTCGTTGGGCTCCCCGATGACACGGTTGATCGCCCGATAGACGGCGTCGACCGGGCCCGAGCCGTGATCGGCGTCGCAGTAGACCGTGCCGTCAGGCCCGGTGATCCGGACCGTCGCGGTCGGGATGCTGTGATCGCCGCAGGAGACCTGGACGTGATCCAGGTGGTAGCTCTCCTCAAAGAACATCTCGACCTCGTCGGAGACGATAGCCTCCAGGTCGCGGGTCTCGACCGTCTTCTTCTTGTCGGCGACCTCGAGGAAGCGGTCGTAGACCTTGGCGAACTTCTCGTCGTCGAGCTGATAGCCCAGCTCCTCCAGCCGGTGGCGCAGGCCATGCCGTCCGGAGCGCGCGGAGAGGATGATCTCCGAGCTGGGGACGCCGACGTCGGCGGGATCGATGATCTCGTAGGTGGTGCGCTCCTTGAGCACGCCGTCCTGGTGGATGCCCGATGAGTGGGCGAAGGCGTTGGAGCCGATGATGGCTTTGTTGGGTTGAACGGGGATGCCTGTCAGGTTGCTGACGAGGCGGCTGAGGGGATAGAGGCGCCGGGTGTCGATCCCCACGTCCAGGCCGAAGTGATCGCGGCGAGTCTTGAGCGACATCACCACCTCCTCGAGCGAGGCGTTGCCGGCGCGCTCGCCGATGCCGTTCACGGTCACTTCGACCTGACGCGCGCCGTTGCGCACGCCGGCGAGCGTGTTGGCGGTTGCCATGCCCAGATCGTTATGGCAGTGGACCGAGATCACCGCGCGATCCACGTTGGGGACGTTCTGCACAATGCCCCGGATGAGCGCGCCGAACTCCTCAGGCGTCGTGTAGCCGGTCGTGTCGGGGATGTTGATGACGGTCGCGCCGGCGGCGATGACGGCCTCGAGGACCTGATAGAGATAGGCGGGGTCGGCCCGCCCGGCGTCTTCGGTGTAGTACTGCACATCGTCCACGAATTGCTTGGCGAAGCGCACCGCCTCAACGCCCATCTGCAGCGCGCCCTCGCGGGTCGTGCGCAGCTTCTGGCGGACGTGAACGTCGGAGACGCCCAAACCCGTTTGGATGCGCGGTCGGGCAGCGCCCTTCAGTGCCTCTGCGGCAGCCTCGATATCCTCCTTGCGGGCCCGGGTCAGCCCACAGATCGTGCAGTCGCGGATCTCCTGCGAGATCCGCTGCACGGCGAGGAAGTCGCCGGGCGACGAGATGGGAAAGCCCGCCTCGATGATATCGACGCCGATCGCCTGGAGCACCCGAGCGATCTCCAGCTTCTCGTCGATGTTGAGCGCCGCCCCGGGCGACTGCTCGCCATCCCTCAGGGTCGTGTCGAAGATGAAAATGCCGTCCTCCATCTATCCCTCCCAGTTCTCCGGTCGCAGCGAGCGCACAGCTCTCCCGGCCCGCCACATCTCGGACTCGCGCATCGCCTTGAGCTCCTCCTCCAGTTTCTCGCGGTAGTCGGGTGCGGTGTTGGCCTCCAGGACGATCCGCGTCTCCTCGCCTGAGATGACGCTCGCATAGAGATCGTCAAAGACAGGCGCCACGGCGTCGCGGAAGCGCGGGAGCCAATCCAGGGCGCCCCGCTGGGCCGTCGTGCTGCAGTTGGCGTACATCCAGTCCATGCCGTTGCGGTCGACGAGGCGGATCAAGCTCTGGGTGAGCTCCTCGACGGTCTCGTTGAAGGCCTCGCTGGGGGAGTGCCCGTGCTTGCGCAGCAGGTTGTACTGGGCCTCCATCACGCCGGCGAGCGCCCCCATCAGGATGCCCCGCTCGCCCGTCAGGTCGCTATGCACCTCACCGGCGAAGGTGGTGGGGAAGAGATAGCCCGATCCGATCGCGATTCCGACCGCGACGGCGCGCTCCTCGGCGCGTCCCGTGGCGTCCTGATGGACGGCATAGCTGCTGTTGATGCCGCTCCCGGCGAGGAAGTTGGCGCGCACGCTGGTGCCCGATCCCTTGGGCGCGACCATGATGACGTCGACGTCTTCGGGGGGGACGACGCCGGTCTGGTCACCGTAGACGATGGCGAAACCGTGGGAGAAATAGAGCGCAGCGCCGGCCTGCAGATGCGGCTTGATGCGGGGCCAGGTGAGCATCTGCGCGGCGTCAGAGACCAGATACTGCACGATGGTGCCGCGCTCGGTGGCCTCTTCCAACCCGAAGAGGGTCTTGCCGGGAACCCAACCGTCGGCGACCGCCTTGTCCCACGCGGCCTGATCACCCTCCCACTGTCCGATAATGACGTTGATGCCGTTGTCGCGCATGTTGAGCGACTGTGCAGGGCCCTGCACGCCGTATCCCAGGACCGCTACGACCTCGTCCTTGAGGACCTCGCGGGCCCTCTCCAGCGGGAACTCATCCCGCGTGACGACGGTTTCCTCTACACCACCGAAATCGATCTTGACCATGTGAGTTCTCCTCTTTGATAGAGCGTTGGATTGAATGAGCTGTGGCGGGCGCGTCGTACCCGCTAGTCCTCGGGTCCGTCGCCGTTACCGCGGGCCATCGCCACGCGACCGGTGCGCACCATCTCCTCGATCCCGTAGGGCACCAGGACCTCGACCAGTCCGTTGATCTTGTCGTCCGTGCCGGTGACCTCGACCATCAGGGTCTTGAGGCCCACGTCGACGACGCGAGCGCGGAAGGTCTCGACGATCTGGATGACCTCGGCACGCGTGGCCCGATCGTCGGCGCGCACCTTGATGAGGGCCAGGTCGCGCATCACGCTGGGGACGTCGGTGACGTCCTCTACGCGGATCACGTTGACCAGTTTGTAGAGATTCTGGACGACCATCTCGACGTCGGTCTGGTCGTTGTCCACGACGATCGTCATCCGGCTGACACCGGCCTGCTCGGTGTGACCCACCGCCAAGCTCTCGATGTTGTAGGCGCGCCGGCGAAAGAGGCTGGCGACGCGGTTGAGCACGCCGGGCTTATCCTCGACCAGGGCAATCAATGTACTCTGCATCTCTCTCTCCTTACTCGGCCTCGTTGCTGGGATCGGAACGCCGGATCATCTCGTGCAGGGCGGCGCCGGCGGGGACCATAGGATAGACGTTCCCGTCCTCTCCCTCCTCGGCGATCTGGAACTCGATGAAGGTCGGCCCCTCGTGCTCGCGTGCTTCGGCGACGGCTGCGCGTGCTTCAGCGCGGTTGGTCGCTCGCCAGGTGGGAATGCCGTAGGCCTCGACGAGCCGCACGAAATCCGGGTTGAGCAGCCGCGTGGATTCATAACGTTTCTCATAGAAGAGCTCCTGCCACTGGCGCACCATGCCGAGGTAGTTGTTGTTGGAGAGCGCGATCTTGATGGGGAGCTTCTCCTGGACCACGGTTGCCAGGTCATGCATCGTCATCTGGAAACCTCCATCTCCGGCGATGGCCCAGACCTCGCGGTCGGGAGCCGCGAACTGCGCTCCGATGGCGGCGGGCAGGCCGAAGCCCATCGTGCCCAGACCGCCGGAGGTCACCAGGGTGTTCGGCAACTCGTTGAGGTAGTACTGAGCCGTCCACATCTGATGCTGTCCTACGTCGGTGACGACGATGGCCTCGCCGTGGGTGGCCTCATAGATCTCGTTGATGAAGTGGGCGGCGACGAGATGCCCGTTTTCGGGCCGGTTGAGGATATCACGGCGGTGGCTGTCGCCGCGCCAGGTGTTGATCTTCTCCATCCAATCGGGGTGGGTTGCCGAGTCAACGCGCGGTACGATTTGGTCGAGGACCTGCCGCAGGTCGCCCAGGATCGGCACATCCACCTTGACCAGCTTGTTCAGCTCAGCGGCATCGGCGTCCACGTGAATGCGCCGTGCGTTGGGGGCATAGGTCTGGAGTGTCCCCGTGACCCGGTCGTCGAAGCGCATACCGAAGGCGAGGACGAGATCCGCCTCCTGGATGGCCTGATTGACGAAGGCCTCTCCATGCATGCCCATCATACCGAGGACGAGGGGATGCGACTCGGGGATGCTGCCCTTGCCGAGCAGCGTGAGAGCGACGGGTGTCTCGGTCTTCTCCGCGAAGGCGCGCAGCTCCTGCATCGCGCGCGACATCAGCACGCCCTGCCCGGCGAGGATGATCGGACGCTTTGCCTGGTTGATCAGCGCGACCGCTTGCTCGATGAGGTCCGCCGCGCCCGGACCGCTGGGGTGATAGCCCGGCAGGTGAGGCTCGCCCTCCGGGGGTACGAACTCGGTCGCGGCAATCTGAACGTCCTTGGGCAGATCGATCAGCACCGGTCCCGGTCGTCCACTGCGGGCGATGTAGAAGGCCTCGTGGAGTGTCTCCGCGAGATCGGCGACATCGGTGACGAGGTAGTTGTGCTTGGTGATGGGCAGTGTGATGCCGGTGATGTCGACCTCCTGGAAGGCATCGGTGCCGATGAGGAAGGAGTGCACCTGACCGGTGATGCAGACCATCGGCGACGAGTCCATCGCCGCCGTCGCGATGCCCGTCACCAGGTTGGTGGCGCCCGGTCCGGAGGTGGCGATCGCCACACCGACCTTGCCTGAGACGCGGGCGTAGCCATCGGCTGCGTGAGCCGCACACTGCTCGTGACGCATCAGCACGTGGTGGATCCCATAGTCCTGTCGTGGGTGGTAGGTGTGCATGATGGCCCCTCCGGGGATGCCGAACACCACCTCAACCCCCTCACGGTTCAACATCTCCCATACGATTTCCGCACCTGTCTTCTTCATCGATTGCTCTCCTCCTCCTGGCGTCTATGGGTGCGCCGTGTCCATCCTCCTCGCGGCGCACGGCCAACAAAAAAGCCGCCCTCTTGGGCGGCTTCTCTTGGCTACTTCTTTGGCCTGCTACGTTCCTGGTTCTCGGCTCTCTCACGCCAATCTAACCGCCCACGCTCCCGCTTCTAAGCAGGAGCACAACAATCATGAGGC
>JAXGUU010000270.1:0-5778 GCA_040774145.1 Anaerolineae bacterium | reverse complement strand
GTATTGGTAACGCTCGTCAATGCTCATTTCGTCTGCGGCCATGGTTCTCCTCGGTAGCATTATCATTTGGTAGAACCATACTACCTCGGTAGCATTTTACGTGACTTAAAGCGCGACCTACCCAAACACGCGGATCAGGCTATGATAGAGGTATAGCAGTGCGCAGTTTCGACGACCGATCTTGACGGGAGGACCTATGAGCTTGCGGGCAGATGGACCAGGGATGGAGTCACCGATTCAACACCACCACGTCGGCATCGCCAATGACCTGCAGTGGATCGACGGCGAGCTCGAGTCACTCGGCTCGCCTCACAACTTCATCAACCAGGATGGCCTCGACGTGCTCACGGTCACGAATGCGCTCGTCGCACCGTGGACCTTCACGGGCCTACCGAGCAGTCGTGTGACGCCGATCATCCTACGGCGCGACAATGTGCAGTTTCTGATCTTCAACGATGAAGAAGGCCTGGCCGACTTTCGCGATCCACCTCGCAAGGAGACCCTGATCCTCAACCTGCCGCTGGCGATCGTGAGGGGCGGCGTGCCCTATCTCAGCGAGGCGCGGCTGGCGAACTTCCTCGACTTCTGGAAGGGCACCTTCTTCCCGGTCACCGACGCGCAGATCCACTACCTGGCGCGAAGTCAGGCCCAACAGCCGGCCCATGCTAGGATCATCTACGTCAACCGTGCCGCCATCCAGAGCTACTCTGAAGCCTAACGCACGATGCTGACACCTGACGGACGCGCGTGTCCCCATTACTACGTGGATGCGCACCGCACGGCAAGGGTACGCGAGGCCTGCCATCTGCTGACCGGCACCGACGGCGGAGAGCGATGGACGTCGGATCTATGCCGGCACTGTCCGGTTCCCGAGATCACCCGGGCCAACCGCTGCCCGACGATGCTGCTCCACGCCCGGGTTGCCGAGCCCGGCTGGCGCATCTGGCAGCATCGCCGCGTCGTCGTGACAGCGACCTGCACGAGAAGCGGTGAGGCGGTGAAGGATCCGATGGTCGGCTGCGGCCTCTGTCACGCGCCCCTCACCTTCGTGGTCGCCCCGGACACTGCCGGCGGGGCGCCGGGCACTGCCGGCGAGAGCTAGCCGCAGTAAGGTCGTGGCATGAACACCCGTCCCATCGCGCGTCGCCGTTTCGGCCCGGCCCTCACCGATCGCTCACTCGGCGAGCTCCTGCTGGGCATCGCCGCGCTCTTCGTCGTCTGCGGCAGCGTGGCTCTGCACCTCTCGCCCTACCCACTGAGCCTCACGACGGGGCACCTCGTCGCCGTGGTCGGCGGCTGGGCTGTGGCATGGGCAGGCAGTGCCTGGCTGCTGAACCGCCGTCTGGGCTCCTACGACCGCCTGATCCTCTCCCTCGTGGCCATGCTGACCGGCTGGGGATTGCTCCTGCAGGCTCGCTTGGCGCCGGCCCTGCTCTACCGGCAGGTCGCCTGGCTCCTCATCGGATGCGGCGTGATGTGCGGCGTGGCGCTCACACCGACACTGACGCGACTCCTACGACGCTACCGCTACTCGCTGCTGATGGCGGGCATCCTGCTCCTGGGGGCTACGCTTATCTTCGGCGTCAACCCCTCCGGGTTTGGTCAACGCCTCTGGTTGGGCGCCCACGGCCTCTTCATCCAGCCCTCCGAGCCCCTGAAGCTCCTGCTCGTCGTCTACCTGGCGGCGTATCTCGCCGACAAGCGTGACCTTCCCAGGATCAAGTCGGCGGGAAAGCCCATGTGGCCGATCGTGCTGGGGCCGATGGTCGCCATGGTCGGCCTGGCCCTGGTCCTGTTAGGGTGGCAACAGGACTTGGGGGCCGCCTTGCTCTTCTACCTCACCTTCGTGATGATGATCTTCCTCGCCTGGGGCAATGGACGCTACGCCCTGCTGAGCTTGGCGCTCTTCGCCCCGGTCGGGCTGGCAGGCTCTGTACTCTCAGATCGGGTGGCCCTGCGCGTCAGCATCTGGCTCGATCCCTGGGCCCCGGCCCAGGCCGATCGAGCCTTCCAGATCCTGCAGTCGCTCTTTGCCTTCGGGGCCGGCGGCCTGGTCGGTCAGGGATTGGGGCAAGGATCACCGGGGTTGATCCCCGCCGTACACACGGACTTCGTCTACGCCGCGCTAGCCGAGGAGTTCGGCCTCCTCGGCGCGCTCGGCGTGATCGTCCTGATCGCCGCCGTCGCCTACCGCGGACTTCGTATCGCGCAGCGCACTGAGGCGGGGTTCGAGTCGCTGCTCGCGGGCGGCATCGCCGCGCTGCTCTGCGTGCAGACCTGGGTGATCGCGGGCGGGAACGTGAGGCTGATCCCCATCACCGGCGTGACCTTCCCCTTCCTCAGCCACGGTGGTTCGTCGCTGGTCACGATGCTGGCAGCGATCGGGCTGCTACTCAACCTCTCGGCGCCCCACCCCCCGCCCTTGAGCCTGGCCCTCCTTCCCGAGGCCAACCGCCCACTCAGAGACACCGCCGCCCGCCTGGGCTACACCACGCTGGCGCTCCTGGCGAGTGTTGCCGCGACAACGGGGCTTTGGTCGGTGGCGCGCGCCGAGCAACTCCGAGCCTATCCGAGCAACCCGCGCCTCGTGCTCGCCGAGCGGCGCATTCGACGGGGACGCATTCTCGACCGCAACTCGGAGGTGCTTGCCGACATCGCCCTCGACACGGAGGGCTTCGTCACCCGCACCTATCCGCTGCCCGAGGGCGCGCCCGTCGTCGGGTACGCCACGTTGGCCTATGGGACCGGTGGCATTGAGAGCAGCTGCGATGCCCGCCTGCGCGGCGAGCAGGAGCTGAACGAATGGGAGCGTCTGAGGCGGCAGCTGCTGCATATCGATCCTGTGGGACGCGACGTGCGCCTCACGATCGATGCCCGCCTCCAGGCCTATGCGCAGCGGCGTCTGGCGGGCCTTGTCGGCGCCGCCGTGCTCGTCGATGCCCGCACCGGCGAGATCCTGGCCCTGGCATCGAGCCCCACCTACGACGCGGCAACCATCGTCACCGCGTGGCCTGACCTGCGTGAAGCCGCCGACTCGCCCTTCCTGAACCGCGCGACCCAGGGGCTGGCTCAGCCCGGGACGGCCCTCCAGCCCTTCCTTCTCGCCTCGGCGCTGCAACAGGATCCCGCGCTCGTTCCCGCCACACCGCTCGATGCACAGGTTCCCTTCGACGGCATGACGATGACCTGCAGGCACCAGCCGACCGGAGACGGCTGGGACGCAGTCCTCGCCGCCGCGTGCCCCTATCCCTTCACCCGGATCGCCCGCGCGCAGGGGACGACCGCCTTCAACGAGGCGCTGACCCGCTGGGGTCTCCTCGATGCACCGGCACTGACCCTCCCGACCGTGGCCGCGGATCTCCAGGACCTACCCCTCCAACCCGCGGCGGAGGCCACCGGACAGGGCGAGCTGCTGGTGACCCCGCTCCAGATGGCCCGGGCCATCGCGGCCCTGGGCAACGACGGGCTGCGTCCTGACCTCAGGCTCCTCGCGACGCCGGTCGACGGCTGCACCCCCAGCGCGCCTTCGACCCAGGTCCACGTGATGGACCCCGACACCGCGGAACAGGTGCGCCGGCTGCTCGCCCGCTATGACGGCGCGATCGGCCACCTCGGCACCAGCTTTGCAGGGCCTGACCGTCGGCAGGCGTGGTTCATCGGCCTGAACTCCGCGGACGTACCCCGCTACGCCGTCGCGGTGCTCGTCGACCGGATCGAGGAGCCCGGCATCGCCGCCGAGATCGGCAGCGACCTGCTTCGCTCGCTGTCAGACCTCCAGCATCTGGGCGAGTAAGCCCGTTCGGCACCCCTCGCCATAGTTAGTTTCTAACTCTGGATGCGTTTTTGGTTTGACAAACTCCAGCAATCCTATATCATAGCAGTAGTAGCGAGTTGCCCGTGCTGAGACCCACGCGCACGACTGCGACGAACGTGCAGTGGCGACGGCGGCGACAGGGGTGGCGAAGCTCGATCTCCAACGTGTCGTGATACCACGACCCAAGCTGATGTATCGAGGAGTACGATATGAGCGAAACGATCTTGCTGATTGAGGACGATGAAGCCCTAGCCCAGTTGGTCCAGCTCCTCCTTGAGCGCGCCGGCTATGAAGTTCAAGCAGCCAACAGTGGAGAGGCCGGCCTCAAGATAGCCCGCCAGAGCTCCCTGAACCTGGTTCTCTTGGACATCCTTATGCCGGACATGGATGGTTGGCACGTCTATGAGGCACTGCGCCGCATCACCGATGCGCCCGTCCTCTTCCTGACGGCGCTCGGTGACGAGCATAACATCACCTATGGCCTCGGGCTCGGTGCGGACGACTACATCGTCAAACCCTTCGGTTACAAGGAGCTGGTCACACGTGTCAAGGCAGCGCTTGCCCGAGCACGACGCGCCCGCGGTGAGCAGACCATCTTCGAGACGGGTAACCTTCGCGTCAACCTCGATACGCACGAGGTCGAGATCGACGACCGTGAGGTCAGCCTTACGCCGACCGAGTTCCAGCTCCTCTCGGCGCTTATCCAGGATGCCGGAAGAACCGTGACTCACGACACCCTGTTACGTCGCGTCTGGGGACCTGAGTACTCCAACCGCCGGGACTACCTCAAGCTCTACATCTGGTACCTGCGCCAGAAGATCGAGAAGGATCCCCGCAATCCCGAGCGCATTTTGAGCGAGCGCGGACAGGGGTATCGACTCGTCGTCGAGATGCAGGAAAGCGAGGCCTAGACCATGCAGCCCGCCGTCGTGCTCAGTGCGAGCGGGCGCTGGCAGTTCGACCTGAGCTCCGCCATCATCGGCGCGCTCGTCGCCTGGTGCTTGGCGGCCCTTGCTTACAGCCAGCGGGCCCTGCTGCGGCAGGCTGCACGCCGCGTCTGGGAACCCGTTGCCGACTGGCGTCGCCGGCAACGCGCCAGCCAGGAGGAGAAGTACCTCCAGGCGTTGCACGAGAGACTCAAGCCGCTTCTCTGGCTCGCCCCCGACGACCCTGCCCCCATCCTGCGCTCACGTAGCTATCGGTCCCTGGCCCCATTACCTACCACATTGGCCGAGGTAGGCACGAGCCCGCGGACCGTCGACGTGCCGCAGCCGGCGCTGCCGGCCGGACACCCCAAGCTCGTCATCACGGGAAGCCGGGGCTCCGGACGCACCACGACCTTGCTGATGGCGGCCAAGCAGGCCGGCGGAGCAGACGCACAAAGCCCCACCCGACTACCGATCTGGATCGATCTGACGCTTCTATCCGAGGCCAAGCTCAAGGCCAAAGCCTCCGGTGCAGAGAACCTGGTCGCCATGGCGGTCACCTTCCTGCCCGCTCTGTCGCCGAGCTGGGTCTTACAGCAGTTACGTCGTGAGCCATGCCTGCTGCTGATCGACCATTGGGAGATGCTGACGCCGGAGGAGCAGGCCCAGGTCAGCGCCTGGATCTCGGAGGTCGCCGAGACCTCTGCCGATGTCGTCTGGCTGGTGACCGCGGCTCCGGAAGGGTACGGACAGCTGACGGATCTCGGCTTTATGGCAGTGGATCTCCTGTCCTACCCGGCACGCGGTAGCGTGCCCGATCTCTACGCGTCGTGGTGTGCGGTTCTGGATCGCGTGTACGACCCCGGTGACGAGGAGACCGAGGCAGGCCTCGCCCGGATCACCGCAGCTGCCGCTGCGGGAGCTCCTCTATGGGAGCTGCATATGCGCTGTCGCCTGCATATCGAGACAGGAGAGCTCCCCGAGCGCCCTGTCGAGGTCGTGGACCGCGCCCTTCAGCTGCGGATCGAGTCGGTCGAT
>JAXGUU010000269.1:0-5799 GCA_040774145.1 Anaerolineae bacterium | reverse complement strand
GGCTATGTCAGTGCGCCACTCACACAAGATCTGCGCGAACGGAATCGAGTGAACCTGGTGGCTTTGCGACGTGCCAACCAACACGCGCAACTGCCTGAGGCGCTGAAGCGCTTGATCAACCAAGTGCGCCAACTGATCGAAACCGTCAACGGTCAGTTGACGGACCAGTTCAACGTAGAGAAGAATCGCGCGCATAGCTTCTACGGCCTGGGCGCCCGCCTGTATACCAAGCTGACGGCTCATACTCTGTGTATCCATATCAATCGCTTGTTGGGCAAGCCCAACGTGTTGCAGATTAAGCCGTTAGCTTTCCCTAACATCTAGCACAAGGCCCTAGTAGACGAAGGCCGCCCCTGCCTGGCTCAGGTCGCCGGGGTTCCATCGCTCGGCACCGATGACCAGATCGTCGAAGCCGTCGTCGTCGACATCGCCTGCGGCGCCGACCGCGGCGCCAAAGGAGCTGCCCTGCTGACCGCCAGAGAGGATCGCGTTGGGTAGGTCCGGGAGTGGGGCGGAGGCCGTCGAGGCGCAGAAGAGGTAGACGAGCCCCTGCCTGCTGCCGGCGTACGCGGCAAGCGGGGCGCCGATCAGGATGTCGGTGTGGCCGTTGCCGTCGAGGTCGCCGGCGAAGCCGACGGCAGCTCCGAACTGGGCACCGGTCTCGGTCTCGTCCTTGGGGGAGTAGGTCCAGAAGGGCACAAGGGGAGCTGTGGGATCCTCGTCGAAGGGCCTCAATGATGCCGCGGCAACCCAGGCAACCGGCGCCGGCAGGAGCAGGCTGAGCACAACGGTGATCAGGGCGATGTGGGCACACGTCTTGGGGTGAGCGACCACGGTTCCCTCTCTCTGACAGCGTGATGGTGCGAGCAAGTCCGGCGGCGTGGGCGCAATGTGCTGTCGCGGGGCGGCGAAGCTGGTCGTTGTGCGACGGCGTGTCCTTGGGCTGTTGCCGTTAACTACGATTATAGCAGAGATAGCGAGGCAAGGTCAAGCGCGGCGATCGGAGGGCTGCCGCGGGTTCTCGGCGTCCGACGCCCCGGGACGGGGCTGCAAGCTATCAATTGTGGCTCCCCGCCCCGTCTCGGGGCGGGCTGGTCTGGCGACGATGGCGACGGATCGGAGGGGGGCCGCAGGTTCTCGGTGTCCGACGCCCCGGGACGGGGCTGCAAGCATGCTGTCGGAGCAGGTGGTGTCCGCCGCCACGGGACGAGGGGGGCAGCAAGCATGCTGTTGGGGGAGGGAGGACGGCTATGCTATGCGAGGTGGTGCGTCAGGCCACCGCTCAAAGCCGGCGGAACGGCTTTGAGCGGGAGAGCGGAAGCATGCTGTTGGGGGGGGCAGAGGGCGGGACAGCTTCCTGCCCCACATGCACGGGGTGCGGCGGATGCGGCGTGCGACGCCTCGGGATGGGGCTGCAAGCGTGCTGTTGGGGCGTGTGGTGTGCGGTCGCCACGAGTAGGTGGCCGTGGACCTCCGGGGGCGGGCCTCAGTTCGGACGGGTGGTCTCGAGCTTGGGGTAGGCGTTGTCGATGGTGTCGCCGATGGGCAGCGTCGTGGCGATGAGGTTGCGCGCTCCAACGGCATGGTGCACGACCCGCGAGAGGTCTTCCGCGGAGTGGACGGCATGCTCTCGACAGGAGAGCGCGATCACGCGGTCGGTGGTCGCCTCGATGCCGAGGAGCGGGGTGTCGGGGAACTTCACCAGATAGGCGATGAGCTGCGGCAGCTCGACCGCGTTGAGATCGGCGATGATGACGTCCGGCGCCAACGGCCCGCGGCGGTCGTGCGGCCCGAGGTTGGCCGGCAGGCGCACGATCTTGATGCCCGGGTCGACCTGAAGTGTGATCTCAATGGTATCCGAAAGCAGGGACTCGCCCACCAGAGCTATGAAGGTGAATGGCTTGATCATCTGCCTCCCCCTGTGTCGTTGGCCGCATCTGTGAAGTACGACGCGGATGCTGCGATCAGGATACGGGCAGTTGGGCGATCTACGCTAGATTGGTCTACATAGGGCTTGAAGGGTCTCAACCAGCAGGCGATGCTCGGCCTCGTGGATGCGGGCCTCCAGCGTCTCCAGGGTGTCGCCGGGCAGGATCGGGACCTCGACCTGTGCGATGACGGGACCGACGTCGACGCCCTCATCGGGGACGGTGTGGACCATCACGCCGGTGCCGGTGATCTCCCCGCGGCCAAAGGCCTCGAAGGCACGCCGGATCGCGTCGGTGCCGGGGAAGGTCCCGGGCAGGGCCGGGTGGAGGTTGAGGATGCGGTTGGGGAAGTGCCCGATCAGGGCGTCGCTGAAGATGTGCATCCAGCCGGCGAGGACGATCCAGTCGACGCTGAAGCTGCCGATGATGCGCGCCAGATCGGCGTCGTAGTCCGTGCGGGGACGCCCGGCCTTGGTGTAGGGGAGGAGGGGAAAGTAGATGACGGGGATGCCGTGGGCGATCGCCCGGCGGATGCCGTACGCCTCGCGACGGTTGGCGACGACCAGGGCGATCTCCCCGCCGGGCAGGTCGCCGCGCTCGGTCGCGTCGATGATAGCCTGCAGGTTGGTCCCGCTTCCGGAGACTAGAACAGCCAGACGTGTCATGTGAGCTCTCCCCTTTATGTGCGTGCTGACGGTTGGTGTCAAACGCCGACCTCCGCGGCGTTGAAGGCGGGCGGCAGGGCCGCGATCCGCTCGAGCCACGCACGGTAGCGTGCCAGCGAGAAGGGCGGGGTGCCCAGCAGATAGTGGTTGCCGTAGGTCGTGCCGTCCACGGTCCACTCGATCAGGAAGAGCCGCTGCTCGCTGCGCGAGACGCGAATGGCGCCCAGCACGCGGTTGGCATTGGCCGGGCTCTCAAAGGCTCCTGACAGCAGCGTCTCCCCCGTGTCGGCGTCCCAGACGCGGACATCGCCCGCGGCGTCCCTGCGGCTGTCATTGCCGGCGACGAGCCGGACGTGCCAGTCACGCGGCTCGTCGATCATCAGGCAGAGCGGCAGCTGCACCTTGCGGATGTAGGGGTAGGCGAGCTTCTTGCCGAAATCGTAGTCGACGATGGCGTCGGAGAACTGGGGCCAGCCGTCCATCAGGTTCCACCAGATCACGCCGGTGCGGCGCCACTTGTGCAGGCGCGTCATCTCGATGAAGAACTTCTTGGCCTCAGCCTGAGAGATCTGGGAGGCGAGCACGAAGCTCTCCAGGTCCTCGGGTACCGCGCCGAAGAGCTCGGCAATCTGGTTGGCCATCAGCGCGACGCGGTATCGGCGTTCGTCATCGCGGCCCGCGGGGGCCGTGCTGTGCGTGATCCACTGGTCGTTATCCTGCCAGGGCCAGAGGTGATCGGGATCGATGAAGCGCCGGATCGAGGAGACGTTGGGGCAGCCATGGTAGCCGATCTCGCTGACGAAGTGGGCGGTGTGTTGGGTGTAGAAGTCGCTCTTGAAGTAGTCCCGCGGACCCCAGAGGTGCTGCTCGGGCATCAGCTCCTGGTGACCTGTGGCGGCGACCTGGGGGGCCAAGTAGGGGGAGCTGGGCAGATAGGGGCGGAAGGGGTCGGCCTGGAAGACCGCGGCGGGCAGCACGTCGCGCGTGATGCGGTTCTGTTGGGGATCGCGGAAGAGCATGTCGCACTCGTTATCGCCGCACCAAAGGGCGATGGAGGGGTGGCGGCGCAGCTTGCGGACGACCGAGAGGGCTTCGGAACGCAGCGTCGCGAGGAAGTCGGGGGCCTGGGGATAGCGTGAGCAGGCCAGCGCGAAATCCTGCCAGACGAGCATCCCGTAGCGGTCGCAGAGATCGTAGAAGGCGTGATCCTCGTAGACGTTGCCTCCCCAGCAGCGGATGATGTTGCACCCGAGGTCGCGCGCCATCTCGAGGATCCGGGGGATGCGCTCGCGATCCCGGCTGTGGAAGGCGTCGGCGGGCACCCAGTTGGTCCCTTTGCAGAGGATGGGGACACCGTTGACCCTGAAGAGGAACTCGCCGGGCTGCTCCGGGCTGGTGATCTCGGTGCGCTCGAGCTCGATGGTGCGGATGCCGAAGGTGAGGGCGCGTTCGGCGAGCACCTCATCGCCTGCCAGCAGCTGCACCGTCACGTCGTAGAGGTCGGGGGCACCGTAACCGGCGGGCCACCAGAGCCGCGGGTGGGGTACGTCGAAGGTGATCGTGGAGGCCTTGAAGCGTATGGGGCGCTCCACCTCGATGCGGCCGGCGCCGCAGCCGCCGACCACGCGCAGGCGCAGGTCGAGGAGGTGTTCGGGCGGCACCGTCGCCTCGACGTAGAGGCCGAGGGAGGCGGTCTGGGGCGTCACGGCGCGGGTGAAGACGTAGAGGTCGTCGATCTCGCACGGCTCGTGGACCAGGAGTTCGACGCTGCGCCAGAGGCCCGCCGACAGGGCGCGCGGCATGATGTCCCAGCCGTAGCTGTGGGCCGCCTTGCGGACCCAGAGCTTGTCCTCGCCGAAGCCCCACGTCTCGAGCGACGGGTCGTAGGGATGCGTTAGCGCCTCGAGGACCGGCGAGGCCAGGCGCACGGTCAGGGTATGGACCGCGCCGGGCTGCAGGCGGTCGGTGAGGTCGAAGCGGTGCTCGATGAACATGTTCGCGGCGGTGCCGAGCTTCTCCCCGTCGAGCCAGATCGTGGCGATGCAGTCGATGCCGTGGAAGCAGAGCTCCGCCCGGCCCCCGGCGGGCACGGCAGGGGCCTCGAAGGTGCGCCGGTACCACCATTCGTGGAGCTCGTAGGGGCGCAACCGGTGGATGTTGTCGCCGACGAAGGGATCGGGCAGGAGGCCTGCGCGCACCAGATCGAGTTCGACATTGCCGGGGACCTGCGCGGGCAGCGCCGCCTCACGATGGTTCGCGAGGTCGTCGGGATGTTGGATGGGGCTCTCGACCTCCGGGAAGGTGTAGAGATCCCAGGGTCCGTCAAGGGCGATGGTGTGTGTCATCGTGGTTGGCCTCCATGGCGATGTGAGTTACCTTGCGAAGGCTCGGGTCAGTCCAGGAGGATGCGGGGGCCGGCGCCGCCGTGGGGCGTGGTCGTGCCGATGGCGATGAGCTCGGGTAGGGCGCTGAGGGCGCGGTCGACGTCCTGGGGATCGAGGATCAGCACCATCCCGATGCCCATGTTGAAGGCGCGGTACATCTCGCGTTCCTCGACCTGAGCGCGCCGCTGGATCAGGCGGAAGATCGGCGGCACCTCCCAGGCGGCTCGATCGATGCGCGCCCCGATGCCGTCGGGGAGGACGCGGGGCAGGTTCTCGATGTAGGCGCCGCCGGTGAGGTGGGACATCGCCTTGATGGTGATCCCGGCGTCCCAGAGTGTCTCGACCTCGCGGAGGTAGCAGCGGTGTGGGGTGAGCAAGGTGCGCCCCAGCGGTTGATCGCCCAACTCGGGCAGGACGGTCTCCCAGCCCAGCTCGCCCAGGGCGCTGCGTGCCAGGGAGAAGCCGTTGGTGTGCAGGCCCGTGGAGCGCAGCCCGAGGCAGATGTCGCCGGGCCGGACGGTGGTGCCGTCGATCATATGCTTGCGGTCGACCCATCCGACCATCGTACCGACAAGGTCAAAGGCCCCCGGTTCATAGACGCCGGGCATCTCAGCCGTCTCGCCGCCGATGAGCACACAGCCCACGGCCTTGCAGGCGGCGGCGCAGCCGCCGACGACGGTGGCAATCTGCGCCGGATCGAGCCGCGCCGCGGCGATGTAGTCGAGGAAGAAGAGCGGGCGGGCGCCCTGTACAAGAATGTCGTTGACGCAGTGGTTGACGATGTCGTGGCCCATGGTGTCGTAGCGGCCCAAGGCGCTGGCG
>JAXGUU010000268.1:0-5803 GCA_040774145.1 Anaerolineae bacterium | reverse complement strand
TGATGGACATCCAGCGCTGCACGGGGTGCGCAGCGTCGACAGCGCGCTGCGCCATGTGGGCATAGAGCACGATCACGGCCAGGATGTTGTTGAAATCGTGCGCCATCCCGGCGGCCAGTTGTCCCACGGCGGCCAGCCGCTCCTGACGCTGTTGCTGCCGCCGGACCTGGCGTTCCTGGGTCACGTCCTTGACTACCAGAACGCAGAGCGTCTCATCGGGTTCTCCGGCAATCAGCCGGGCATCGATCTCAAAGATGCGATCCCCGACCTCGACCTCGTGCCCTAGCCCTTCAGGATGCGGCACCAGGAACGTGGCCAGTGGGCGGTCGGCCACGTGCGTCAAGGTCTTGGGCATCGCGCCACCGGACATGAGCGGCAGGGCGCTCTCCGCGGCAGGGTTGGCCAGCAGCACGGTTCCGGCGCTGTCTACCAGCAGCACGCCCTCGGGCACCGCCTCCAGAATCTGCGCCATGCGGCGCCGCTCACCCTGCATGCGCTCGTGCAGGGTAGCCCGCCGCGTCGCGTTCGCCGCGATGTCGGCTACGGCCGTCAGCACCCGCAGGTCGTGATCTGTGAGCATCCGGCGGCTGCCAATCCACAACAGCCCGGTGACGTCCTCATCGGCGACCATGGCCACGCCGGCAGCCGCCCGGCAATCGCCGAAGAGCTCCGGCGCATACAGAGCCGCATCTGACCTGGCCTCGTTACTCAGATAGGGTTTGCCGGTGGCCAAGACGCCTGCAGCCAGGCCCTTCCCGGCAGGGATTCGCGTGCCCGTCATGCTGGCCCAGATCCCGCGCCCCAGCTCCACCTCCACGTCACCGGTGGCCGGATCCAGGACCTCGAACGTCGCCCCCTCCACGGAGAGCAGCTTCAGCAACTGGTCGAGGATCACCGCGGGCATCTCGGCACGTGTGGACGCAGTACGCAGAGCCGCGCTCACCGAACTCACCAACGCCAGTTCGTGGAGCCGGGCCTGCTCCTGTTGGAACAGCGTCGCGTTGCGGACCGTCGCCGCGAACTGCGCCGCGATCGTCTCGAGCAACAACCGGTGGCGCGCATCGAATGCGCTAGGCTCATAGGCCTGTGTCGAGATCATACCCACGATGTCTCCGTCACCCCCGATAGGCACGGCAAGAATCGAGCGCACTTTCCTTGTCGACCCGAAGTAACGGACCACGAACGGCTGGTCGGTCGCGAGGTCGTCGATCTGCACCACCCCGCTGCGTGCCATGACGTAGCCGCAGAGCCCATCCGAGGGCACATCACGCGGGGGCCACCGGCCCTCGCCGTCGGCGAGGTAGACGGCGTGGAGCACATCCTCTGCAGGATTGGCCAGCACAATGGCAAACACGTCGCACGGCATCAACTGCGCCACCGCCTCGTGAACCGTGAGGTAGATCTGCTCGGGATCGAGCGTGACCGCCAGCAGCCGCTCGCTCGTACGGTGGAGCAACTCCAGCTCCGCGTACCGGCCTCGCGCCTCCTCCTGAGCGCGAACGCGCGCAGTGACGTCGTGAGCAAAGCCGATGACGTCGATCCCCGGATCGTCGAACAGCCGGACCGCAGCCACGATGTCCATTGCGGCAGTCGCCCCCGAGCGCGTCAGGATCCGCAGTTCGGGGTAACGCGTGGGCTCACCTGCATGCAAACGCACCCAGGCCTCGCGGACCGCAGCGTGGTCATCAGGATGCACCAGATCCAGAAACGGGCGCCCGATCCACTCAGCTACCGGCCAGCCGGTGAGACGCTCGAAGAAGGGGTTGAGCATCGCGAAAGTGCCGGCCGCCGATAGGCCGAAAATGATCTCCGACACGCCCTCGAACAGCATCCGGTAGCGCCGCTCCGACGCCTGCAGCGCCACCACAGCCTGGTAGCGCTCCTGGCGCACCCGGTGTTCCTCCAGCACACGGTGGACCGACTGCCCCAGCCGTGTGGGGCGATCCTTGAGCACGTAGTCGTGCGCGCCGTGGCGCATCGCCTCGATGGCGGCCTCTTCACCCACGCTGCCCGACACGATGATGAAGGGGATGTCGAGGCCACGCTCGTGCATCAGCTCCAGTGCACGCTGTCCGCTGAACTGGGGCAACGACCAATCCGCCAGAATGATATCGGGGCCGCTCGCCAGGGCGTCCAGGTAGTCGCTCTCCCTCTCCACGCACTCCCAACTGACGTCGAACCCCTCCGACTTCAGTCGCATGGCGACAAGCTCTGCGTCGTCAGGTGTATCCTCGACAATCAACGCGCGCAGGAACGTGCCCATCCGTGATCCTCCCTCGAATGACGATCCGGCCTGCGGCCGGGCCTCACGCAAAGCCGGGGGCCGGAGGCTCGTTCAACATCAACCAGTAGATTCCCAGTCGCCCGACGGCCTCGACAAACTGGTTGAACGCCACGGGCTTGCGCACGTAGCTGTTGGCACCCAGACGATAGCTCGCCACGATGTCATCTTCCTCACTTGAGGAGGTCAGGACGACGACGGGAAGCAGCGCAGTGCGGGGGTCGGCGCGCATGCGCTCCAGCACCTCCAGCCCCGTGAGCTTGGGCAGCTTGAGGTCCAGGAGCACGATGACGGGCTCCTCATCGGCAGGGCGCTGGTCGTAGCCGCCGGTTCGAAAGAGGTAGGCCAGTGCCTCGGCGCCATCGCGAACGACGACGACGCGGTTGGTTACCTTGCTCCGGGCCAATGCCAGGATCGTCAGCTCCTCATCGTCGGGGTTGTCCTCGACCAGCAAGATGACCTTCTCCCTCACGCCTCCCCTCCCGCGGTGAAATAGAACGTGGCCCCTCTGCCTTCCTCGGCTTCGGCCCACACGCGCCCGCCGTGCCGCGTGACGATGCGCCGCACGGTGACGAGGCCGATACCCGTCCCGGGGAATGCATCGGTGGCGTGCAGACGCTGAAAAGGGTTGAACAGCTTGCCGGCGTAAGCCATGTCGAACCCCACGCCGTTGTCGCGCACGTAGAAGACGGTCCCTCCGGGGCGCACGCCGTCGGGGCGCACGCCGTCGGGGCGCATGGCCCCCAGCTCGATTCGTGCGTTGGGGTTGGTCGCCGTGAACTTCCACGCGTTTTCGAGCAGGTTCTGCAGAGCGATGCGCCAGAGGTGCCGATCGCCCTCCACGGTGAGACCGTCGGCGATGGTGATCTCGGCAGCTCGATCGGGATCGCGCCCGCGCAGATCGGAGACCATCTCACCCGCCAGGGCGCTCAGATCGACGCGCTCGCGCACCATCTCTTGGCGCGTGACCCGTGACAGATCGAGCAGATCCTGGATCAGCGTGGCCATGCGCTGCGAGGCCATCCGGATGCGCTCGAGGTAGTGCTGCGCCACTCCGTCCAGGTTCTCCGAGTGCTGCGCAACGAGCGCAGCGCTGAAACTATCCATCGCCCGTAGTGGCGCTCGCAGATCGTGCGATACCGAATAGGCGAATGCTTCGAGCTCCTGATTTGCCGCCTCGAGTTCTGCAGTCCGCTCCGCCACGCGCTGCTCGAGCCGGGCGTTGAGCGTTCGCAGGGCCATCTCGGCCTGCTTCCGCTCGGCGATCACCTCGGTAGAGAGCACAATGCCCGCGACCTCACCACCGGCCAGGTGCCACGGACGACACTCCCAGCGCACCCAGTCCACCGTGCCATCGGCCCGCAAAAACGAGTCCTCTTTCTCGCCGATCGTCTCACCTTCCAGCACACGCCGGTGGACCTCGCGCCAGCGCTCAGGGATATCGGGAAACACATCGTAGTGCCGCTTGCCAATCAAGTCCCGGTCGGGCAACCGGTAGTCCTCGATGAACCGGTCGCTGACGTAGACGTAGCGGAGCTCGCGGTCGAGCACGCAGATCGAGCTGGGAGCATGCTTGATGATGGCCTGGAGCAGATCCTGCCACGCCAGAAGGTCGCGCTCCACCCGCCGCCGGTCTGTGATGTCGTGGATGATTGAGTAGAGCAACGCGCGATCGCCCAGCCTGATCGGCCCGCTGTAGACCTCGACATCGCGAATCTCGCCATCGGCACGACGGTGACGGAAAATGAAATGGTTGCGCTTCTCCGCGCGCGCCAGATCCATCTCCGCCTGCACCTCAGCCTTCGAGAGCACGTTGATGTCACTGATCAGCATGCCACACAGGGCATCGCGCGACCAACCGTAGTAGCGCTCGGCTGCGGGATTCGCATCCACGATTTGCCCGCCGTCGGGGTCGATAAGGAGCATCGTGGCGTGGTTGTTCTGGAACAAGCTGCGGTAGCGCGCCTCGCTCTCACGGAGAGCAGTCTCCACGCGCTTGAGCTGGGTGATGTCGCGGCCAATGCCCACGATGCCGGTCACGGTACCATCGGCGTCCACCAGCGGAGCCAGCGAGGTCTGATAGTACCGCGTCGCGTCGCCCTGCGGAATCGACCACTCGTAGACGACGGAACGTCCCTCGAGCGCCTGCAGGTTGGCCTCTTCGTGGGCCCGGGCCGCTTCCGCGCCGAACAGGTCTGCCGCCGAACGCCCCAGGTAGCCCTCCGGGCGCTGGCCACTCCGCTCCAGCCACCGCCCATAGATGCTGGTGTGCCGCTGCTCGCGGTCCAACGTGAAGACGACGTCGTCGGTCGAGGCCACAAACTGGCGGAGGTGTGCCAGGCTGTCCTTGAGCCTGGCGTTGTCAGCTTCGAGCCGGGCCGTCCGGGCGCGGAACCGCGCCTGGAGCACCACCATCGTCACGACGGCCAACAGAAACAGGCCCGCTAGGGCCGCAATCAGCCAGACTTCAGCGCCTGTGACGTTGTCAGCCATTACACCACCGCATGCGCCAGCGCCTCCAGCCGGTCCCAGTCGTCGAGATCAAGCCACTGCATCATCACCCCGTCAAGCCCCATCGCCGCGAGCCCGTCCAGTTGCTCGCGCACGGCAGCCGGTGTGCCCACAATCGCGCCCGCCGCCCGCAGGTCGTCTGCCGACCGGCCACGCCGCGCCAACACCGCGGCAAGCTCGGCGTCATCCCTTCCGAAGAACACGCCGGTCATCATCGTCCGGCGCACCCGGGCGGGATCACGGCCTTCAGCTTCGAGGAGCCCATCCAGAGCCGCGTTGAGCTCGCGCCACCTGGCAGGCGCGCACCAGACTGCGTTCCATTCGTCGGCATACCTCGCCACCAGAGGTAACGTTCGCTGCGGTCCATTGCCTCCGATCGTGATCGGGGGGCCGCCGGGCCGCGACGGTCGAGGCAACAGCAGCGCGCCATCCAGCGCATAGGTCTCGCCCTCGAAACTGACCGGCTCGTCGGAGCGCAACAGGCGCGTGACGACCTCCAGATACTCGCGAAAGCGCGCGAACCGGGGCCCCACGTCCAGGAGACGCTGCGCTGCCACTCAGGCCAGTAGACACCGGCCTGCGCTTCAATCATGATGTTGAGGTCCATCTAGGATCGCACCTCGATGAGCTGGCGGCCCATCGCGGTCCACTCCTTCAGGAACGCCTTCTCCGTCTGAACCGTGTAGACGACATCGTCCTCGGCGTAGGGGTCCACGAAGGCGAACCCCTCGTCGGGGTCCCAGGCGTAGAGGACCTTGTAGTGCGACCACCCGTCGAGCTTGCCGTTGCGGCGACGGAACGGCTCGCCCACCAGGACGATTGTGGTCCAGCCGCGGTTGAGGTTCGCCCACAGATCGCGCAGCGTGGCCCCCACCCGCCAGCGCGCGCGGAAGCCCTCCTGACGCAGCGCCAGGGCCACCCCCCAGGGGAACGTGGCCCACCCCCGCACCCGCATCGGGACCCACGTCCCGCGCACCGAGGGCGGGCCTTCCATGCGCCGCGCCAGCGCAT
>JAXGUU010000267.1:0-5849 GCA_040774145.1 Anaerolineae bacterium | reverse complement strand
TGTTGCAGCCGGCGCGCCCGCCGCGGGCGCGCCGATTCGCGCTACCCCGTGGCCCCCGGGCTGCCTCATCGTGGCGGTGCATCGCGGGGGCGAGGTCTTGGTAGGACGGGGCGACGTCGTCATCGAACCCGGCGATCGGCTCACGGTCTACGCGCGGGAGGGAAGTGTCCCTGAGTTGGCGATGCTGCTGGGGGCTGCCGGCAGCGAGCAGCAGCGCCTCGTCGACTAGGCTGCGTGCCGGTCTCCTCGACGCTGTCGTGGATGTCAGGCGTGGTGGGCTGCTGCCACGACGCGTGCGATGGCGCGCGTCTCAGCCTTGATGGTGTCCTCGTCGAGCGTCAGTAGGGTCCGCTCGGCCATCACCTGCTGCCCGTGAATGAAGACGTCGCTGACATCGTGCTTGTCCACAGCGTAGCAGAGGTGGGAGTAGACGTCGTAGAGCGGCGTGACGTGCGCGGCGCTGAGATCGATCACGGCAAGGTCGGCGAGCTTGCCGACCTCGAGCGAGCCGATGCGATCCTCCAGGCCCACGGCACGGGCGCCGTTGATCGTTGACATCGCGAAGGCTTGCTCTGCAGGCAGGACCGTCGGGTCGAACGCGACGCCCTTGTGAAGCAGTGTGGCGGTGCGCAGCTCCCCGAGGAGGTCCAGATCGTTGTTCGTCGCCGCGCCATCGGTGCCCAGCGCGACGTTGACCCCGGCAGCCAGCAGTTCGGGGACACGTGCCACGCCGTTTCCGAGCTTGAGGTTGGACTCAGGACAGTGGGCGACCGAGGTGCCCGTTTCGGCGAGGAGGTCGATCTCATCATCGCGCAGGTGCACGCAGTGGGCCAGCAGGGTGTGGCTGCCAAGCAGGCCCCACGCGTTCAGGACCTCGATGGGGGTCTTGCCATAGCGCCCGGTCACCGTCTCAACCTCGGCCTTTGACTCGGAGGCATGTGTCATAAAGAGGAGATCGTACTCCGATCCGAGGCGCTTGGCGACTTCCACCATCGCCTCACTGGCGGTATAGGTGGCGTGCACTTGGATGGCGAGCTGCAGGAGCGGGTTGGCAAGGTGCTCCTCGATGTACGCTCGCATCTGATCCTCGAGCTCGGGTGCGAACCCGCCGCCGGGTCCTTCGACGCCGATCATCGGTGGCCCGTTGACCAAACGGAAACCCGCCTCGGTCGCCGCCTGGACGTTGGTCACCGTCTGCCAGTACATATCCGCCGAGCAGGTCACGCCACCGCGGATCATCTCGGCGACCGCAAGCTGCGTACCGACGCGGCAGTTATCCGCTGTAGCGAAGGCCGTCTCAACCTCCCAAATGCGCTCCAGCCAGGCCTCCAGCGGCTGATCGTCGGCTAGTCCGCGGAAGAGCGTCATCGCCAGATGGGAGTGCGCATTGATCAGTCCGGGGATGATGAGCTTTCCGCGGGTGTCGATCTGTCGAGCGGCGTTGACCTGGGTCTTGGCTGTTTCCGTGGTGCCCATCCAGACGATCTCGGGGCCTCGGATGGCCAGTGCCCCGTCCCTGAGGACCTCGCGGGCGCCGTTCATCGTGACGAGCGTGCCGCCGGTTAGGAGAATATCCACTGCCAGAGGTCTAGGATCCGTCATTGATGCTCCTTAGGTTGGGGAGATCGACCGCCCACAGGGAGGTCGATCTCCCGGATAGGGATGGATAGGGAGGGTTAGTCTTCCTCGAACTGCTCTCGACCGGAGAGCATGAAGCTCGAGACGATGAGCAAGACGAGGAAAGGCAGGACGGCGAGCCAGACGGCGATCTGACCTGACTGACCCGCGAAGCCGAAGGCTTCCTGGCCCGCGGCCCCTGTGGCCACCAGAACGCCCACCACCAGGCCACCGACGGCGGCAACGGTCATCAGGATTGACCCCAGGCTCTTGGCAAAGCCGACAGCGACGTCGTCTTTATCCATGATGTCGGTCCAGATGAGGCCCCAACGCTTGACGCGCGGATAGAGCAGTGCCAGCAGGATCGGCCCGACGACGAGGAAGGCCAGGAAGTTGTTGAAGGTGATGACGAGGGCGAGGAAGGCAAAGGGCACCATCCCAGCCAGGTCCAGGTACCAGGCGATGACGATCGCGCACGCTGCAGCGGCGACGAAGGAGACGATCTCGGCAGCGATGATCTTGGGGACGGTGTTGACGTTGGGTGCCATATCCCCCTTCTTCACCAGGCCCCACGTGGCGCCCCACATCTTGTAGGGGATAAAGCCCAGGAAGAAGTTGCCGAAGAACCCGAAGATCGAGCCTGGGCCGATGGTGCCGCCGAAGAGGTCGCCGATCGTGTTCCCAATCGCTGCGCCCCAGGCGCCTGCCGGTCCGAAGAGCAGCCCGAAGACCGGCGGGAAGACATTGGCCGGGCGGATCTCAGTGATACCGGGGACGATCACGATGCCGGCTTTGAAGACAATCAGAAAGGCCGCATAGATCGCCGCTGACAGCGCGGTCAGGATGATCATACGCGTGTTCTTCCACATCGAGATGACTTCCTTCATCTTTCGCTCCTCCCGATAATATGGGACAATGAACGGATAGGGGTCGTAGGCCAGGCTCTTCTTCACTTAGTCGCGATAGATACCACCTCCCTCCTGAGATGGGGTGACCAGCATCAACGGATCGGTACACCTACACGGCGCCAGCTCGTCTGACTGCACGGTCGCCAGCATGAGGCCAAGCAGCCGCCGGACAAGGTCGGAGATGCCGTCGTGGAGGATCTCGATCTGCGCCTCAATCCCAGCCGCCCAGTTGATCGAGTAGGCGATCGCAGCGTAGTGGAGCCCCAGCTCCCGCGCTAAGACGACCTCGGGCATGGCCGTCATGCCCACGACATCCCCGCCGAGTTGGTCGAACATACGGATCTCGGCAGGCGTCTCGAAGCGAGGGCCGTTGGTGCAGACATAGGTCCCACCCGGATGGATCTCCAGACCATCTTGATCTGCCAGTTCGAGCAGTCGCGCGCGCAGGGCAGGACAACAGGGGGTACTCATCTCAGTATAGGCGTGACCGGTCCGCTCGCCATCGAAGAAGGTCGCGGCCCTGCCTGAGGTGAAGTCGAGGTAGTCGTCGATGACCATTATGCTGCCCGGTGGCAGCGCCCGATTGATCGATCCCACCGCGTTGGTGGCTAGCACCCGGGTGACCCCTAGCATCCGCAGCGCTGTGAGGTTGCCGCGGTAGTTGATTCGATGAGGTGGGTGCTCTCGATTCAGCCCATGGCGGTTAAGATAGACGACGGGGTAGCGATCGGCATCGGCGATGAGGACGGCGACGTCTCCGTAGGGCGTCTCCAGAATCCGTTTCTCGGCGCTCAGGCCCGGTAGTTCCGTCACCCCGGTGCCCCCGATGATCGCAACCCGTTCTATGGTCTCTGACATGGCGTTCCCTCCAGAGATGATAACACCCGCTAGACCTGATCGATATGGTCTTTCAGGTCATAGGGGCTGAAGATGCCGGCTTTGGTGACGACGCCCGCGACAAGGTGGGGGGGCGTGATGTCGAAGGCCGGATAGTAGGCGTCGATCTCGGGGGCCGTTGTGGATTGGCCGCGGCAGCTTTTCAGCTCCTCCGGATTGCGTTCCTCGATCACGACCGAGGCTCGGTCGGGGCGATGCGGATCGAGGCCCCAACAGAAGACAAAGTAGGGCACCCCGTGGTAATGGGCTGCAATGGCGTTCTGGAAGGTGCCGATCTTGTTGATGACGTGGCCATCGAGGGTGATGAGGTCGGCGGCGGTGAAGTATTTCTGCACTTTGCCTTGAGAGAGGACGTAGGCCGGCATGTTGTCGCCGATGATCTGCACCGGGATGCCGAGTTCGTGGACGCTGGGCGCTGTGAGACGTGCGCCCTGCAGGTAGGGGCGTGTCTCGGGCGTGAAGACGTGCATACGCTTTCCCTGACGCGCGGCTATCCCCAGGGTCAACAGGAAGGCGGTCTCGGCAAAGCACATAGTGAGGATGCCGTCACCGTCTTGGATCAGGCTCGCGCCGTAGTCGGCCTTGATCGCGTAGTCCCGGTAAGCCCGATCACGCTGCTGCTCGATCCATGCGAGCAGCGTCTCGTCGGGCGGCTCGCCGTCGTCCAGTGCTTGCTCGAGCACGGTGAGAGCGCGTTCAAGGCGGAGGCTGAGCGCCGTATTCGTCGGTCGTGTGTGGACCAGTCGATCGCGCGCTTGCTGTAGATAGGGGAGGCGCTCGGCGGGCGCACGATTCCCGGCCTCACGTGCGGCCATGACCATAGCGTACCAGGCCGCAATGGAGGGCCCCCCGCCCTGCGTGACCATCTCCTCGATCGCACGGGCGACCGACTCCACATCCGGGCAGCGAACGAAGGACTTCTCCAAAGGGTACTTGCGCCGATCGCCGATCAGGACCACGCCCTCCTCGTAGCGGGCGACATTCTCACGACGCAATAGAAAGGGCAGCAGTTCGTCGATATCCGGCTCCATCTCAATCTCCTAGAAGCGGGTGAGTCCCTCGATCCTGCCGTAGCCCGTCAGGTTCAGCCAGATGCTGATGCCCACGTAGATCAGGCAGGCCACAAGGACGATCCAGTCGGTGGACGTCATATGCATCTCCAGGTAGAAGGTGCGGTCTTCACGAGCGCCAAAGCCGCGTGACTCCAGCGCCATGCCGAAGATGTTGGTGTTGCGGATGCTCGAGATGAAGACAGGGACCAGCAGGGGCAGGAACTTCTTCAGGCGTTCGAGGATGTTGCCGCTATCGAGATCGAGCCCACGGCTGCGCTGCGCTTGACTGATCGTCATCAGATTCGATGCGACGGTGGGGACGAGCCGCAGCGAGGTCGAGATCGCGAAGCCGACACGATAGGGGAGGCCCATCTTGATCATGCCCATGATCAGCTCCTCGTTGCGGGTCGTGCTGATCAGGATGGCCCCCATCGTGACGATGGAGAGGATCACAAAGGTGCGGCTGACGCTGTAGAGCATTGACTCCACATCGAAGACCCAGAAAAGCGGTGTCTCGCCGCTGGCGAAGAAATTCCAGAGGACCACGCTGGAGAGCGACATCACGATGAGCACGAAACGAATGCGATGCAGGTTGCGGGTGGACCGTGAGATCAGGAGCTGGGCCAGCACCAGGAGGACCGTCGGCAGCAGCCAACGCGGATCCTGGAAGAGCAGCGCCCCGATAAAGACGGCGGCGAAGACGAGGATCTTGGTCCGGGCGTCCAGGCGATGGTAGGGTGTGTTGTAGTCCAGGTAGAGTTCGGAGTCCATTAGTCCGCACCTCCTTCGGTGCACGCGAGGAGCTCTGTGGAGCGGAGCATCGTCGTGCCCAGGAGATTGGTGAACTGGATGAAGTGCGGAGGGCGTAGCGAGGCCTCAAGCAGCTCCTGCTCGTGAGAGAAGACCTCGCGGGTCGTGCCCTCCAAGAAGAGCCGCCCATCCTTGATGACGAAGACCTTCCTGGCGTACTCGGCGACGACCCACATGTGGTGGGTGATGAAGATGATGGTGCTGCCATTCTCGTTGAGCTGTCTGACCATCTCCATCATGCTGAGCTGTTCCCGATAGTCGAGTCCGGTCGTGGGTTCGTCGAGGATGAGGACATCGGGCTGCACCGCCAGGACCGCGGCGACGGCGACACGTTGGCGGCCGCTCTTGGTCATGCTGAAGGGATCCTCCTCCTCGGTGCCCTCCAACCCGACCGCCTTCAGCGTCTCCGTCACCCGGGCCTTGACCTCCTCCTCGGGTAGGCCGCGCAGGCGAGGCCCGAACGAGACCTCGTCGAAGACGGTCTCCGAGAAGATCTGGTGGTCGGGGTTCTGGAAGACGTAGCCGACGAGCTGTCCGAGCCGAAAGATGCCCTGCTCCTGCGTCG
>JAXGUU010000266.1:0-5881 GCA_040774145.1 Anaerolineae bacterium | reverse complement strand
TGGGGAAGATATGCAATCAGAGCGCCCTTTTCCAGCCCTGAGTGGGGAATCTGTCCCACATCTCAATTACGCTGATGTTGTGCCCTTTCGTTGACTCCCCTCAGTGCCAGTGCGAAGATTCCAGATTCTTCGTTGCTGGGATTATAGCACGTCTCTGGTGGATTGGCACCTATGGTGTTACAATCGAGGCGTTGTGGTGGTTGGCGGGGTTGAGCCCCGTTGGCGTGAGCTGCGCCGTTCCCCGAGTAGGACCAAGGGCGCCAGCTCCTGGAGCGCCACTTGAATGGCGCCGTCTGGTCACGATGAGACGCAGCACACACTATGGCCCTACCAGATGGCAGGCAGGTAAATGGCTACAAGCATCGGCAGCACACTACTGATTGAGTACGGGTATCTCATATCGTTTGTCAACGGGTTAGCGCTGTTCGCCCTGGGGCTTACGGTTGCCCTTGAGCAGCGACGCACCGGACATCCGAAGTTGGTTGGTCCCCTCTGGTTGCTCTCCGCCTACGGCTTCTGCGCAGCGGTCGCTAACTGGCTCCGCGTGCTGATGGTGACAGGGTTGGCCGAGACTGCCCCTGCTTCAGCTGTGATGTCGCCCTTGGCGATGGCGCGTCTGCTAGCCTTTGTCCTCGGCGGTGCCGCGCTGCTCCAGTTCGCTGCGGGGTTGGTGTCCGACGTCTACCCGACCCTTCGCTGGGTGCGTTCTATCGCCAGGGCGTTGCTGGTTCTCTATCCCGCTGCGGTGATCTTGTTCTCCGTCGTGCTCGGTGTGGAGCAGGGAGATTGGGGTGAACTTGCAGACATCGGCGCACGCTACCTGCTGTTGTTCCCCGGTCTGAGTTTGGCGGCGATCGGTTCCTTCGGTGAGGTTGGGCGCTTCCGAGCGGACGGGCTCCGCGGGTGCTCCGGTGATGGGATGGTGGTGGCCATCGCGTTCGCGATCAAGGCGTTCACTTCCGGCGTTGCCGCGATACCCGTGTATGGTCGCGCCTCCGTGCAGTGGCCGGGGCTGGCGTTGGGCGTCTTTCTGTCGCGGACGTTGACGAATGTGGTCATCGCGATCTTCACGGCTCTGCTTCTGCGCGGACTCGAGCGCGAGCGGCACCGTCGGTATGTCGTGGCGGTGGAGGATCGTGCGGCGGCGCAGCGGGCCTCGATCGAGGCCCAGCGGCAGGTGCACGCCGAGGTCGAGCGGTGGGCCGTGCAACTCGTGGATGCGGTGGACGGGATCTCGTCCGTCATCAGCAGTGCTTCGTCGCTTGAGGAGATCCTCGACGTCTCACTTGAGCAGGTGTTGCACCTTGCCGGTTTCGAGGCCGGCGATATGAGGATCCACCCATGGGATTCCGCGCCACAGCCGATCATCCGGCAGGTCGGTCTGCCAAGTGACGTCCGATCGTGCGAGTTCTGCCTTGCCTCGATGGGGCCCGAGCTGTCCGGTGACGACCAGGTGCGGCACGCCGTCACAGTACGCGAGTTACGCAGCGACCCGGCGATGGCCAACAGCCCCTGCCGTCAGGCCGGCTTCCGGTGGCTGGTGAGCGTGCCGGTGGTCTCTCGGAGCCGTGTGCTGGGTGTGATGAACCTGCTCGGAACGGGTGACAACGCGCCTCAGCCCTCCGAGCTGCGCGTGCTGTCGGCGATCGGGCGGCAGGTTGGCGTAGCCGTCGAGAACGTCAGACTGCGCGAGCTGGCGAGGAGCGCGGGGACCTTCGAGGAGCGGGGTCGCCTGGGGCGCGATCTCCACGATGGGGTCGGACAGGTGCTAAGCTACCTGCAGATGAAGAGCTACGGTACGGCGGATCTGGTCGGCGAGGGTGAGTTGGACGCGGCCCAGGCTGAGCTACGAGAGATGCAGGAGGTCGCCCGTGGCGCTGTCGAGGATCTGCGAGGCTCGATTCTGGGGCTTCGCACGACGACCGGCTGTGGCACCGACGTCGCCACGGCGCTGTCGGACTATGTCGGTGGCTTCAGTCGCGTGAGCGGGATTGACACGCAGTTGATCGTCGAGGAGCCTGATCTCGCGTTGAGCCCATTCGCTGAGGCGCAGCTTCTCTGTATCGTTCAGGAGGCCCTGATCAACGCCCGTAAGCACGCGGAGGCTACTCGGGCTTGGGTGCGGTTGATGGTGCAGGACGGCTTCGCCGTCGTTGAGATCGAGGATGATGGCCAAGGCTTTGCGCTCGAAGGTGCGATCAGAGAGGGCCACTACGGCCTCCAGACGATGAAGGAGCGCGCAGAGAGCGTGGGCGGGGAGTGCCGGATTGTCGCAGGGCGCGGGCAGGGCACGCGGGTGATCGTCAAACTACCGTTGGCGGGGCGGAGGGCGTAATGGGCAAGGCGAGACCTGTGCGGATTCTGATCGTGGATGACCACGCGCTGTTCCGGAAAGGGGTGGCGAGCCTCATCAAGCCGATGGGGGCGATGCAGGTTGTCGGCGAGGCCAGCAGCGGAGAGGAGGCGCTGGCGAAGGCTATCGCCCTGCGTCCGGATGTCATCCTGATGGATATCCACATGCCTGACATGGATGGCATCGAGGCAACGCGTCGGATCAAGGCAGACCTGCCGGATGTGCAGGTCGTGATTCTGACGATGTCCGATGAAGACGAGCATCTCTTCGAGGCGATCAAGAGCGGCGCGCAGGGCTATCTGCTCAAAGGTATCGACCCGGATGAGTTCCTCAGGCGGCTAGAGGGCCTGGGGCGCGGTGAGGCGCCCATCTCCCGGCTGTCCGCTGCTCGGCTCCTGGAGGAGTTCTCACGCTCGTCCGATGCCCCCACCGAGGTGCAGGCGCCAACTGCCGGCGACGTCTTGACGCCTCGTGAGGTGCAGGTATTGGGCTTGGTTGCCGAGGGGGCGACCAACCGGGCGATTGCCACCGACCTGGCGATCTCGGAGAACACGGTGAAGAATCACCTGAGCCACATACTGGCCAAGCTGCACCTGCGCAGTCGCACTGAGGCAGCTGCCTATGCGGTGCGGGAGCGGCTGCTCGACGCTGCTGAGGACAAGGACTAGTCCTTTCTACCTACCACCCTCCGATTGGCGCTGTCCATCCGGACTATAGAGCTATCCACCGGGTAGCTCTTTTCATTTGTGTGACTAGTCGGGTTTGAGGATAGACGGCGGCATCGCCTGATGCTAGGATGGAGTCAGGTTGCCTTCCATCGGTGACCTGCTATGCGCCATGCAAAGTGTCCTGCTGATCGCCTCATGTACGTTGTTGAGCCGGGGCCTGGAGCGCCTGTTACAGCAGGAGCCCGGCCTGGATTTCCTCGGCTGCGTGCACGACCTGGGCAATGCAGGCGGCAGCGTGGAGGCGCTGCGACCGGATGTCGTCATCGTCGTTAAGGGTGAGATGGCAGATGGTCTAGGTGATACGCTTAGGGCAGCGCTGCAGAGAGGCGGGCAGATCCAGGTGGTTGAGATCGACCCAGAAGACAACGCGGTGAGCATTTACTCGGGGCGGCAAGAAGTGATCGGCCAGATGCAGGATTTGGTGACCGCTATCGAGTGTTCGGCACGTCCCTGTCCATCCCGAGAGAGCCGACCCACAGAAGGAGCCCTATGCTGAAAAAGCCAACCACCTGGATGATCGCCGGTGTGGCAGCCGTTGTGATGGGTACGTCAGGTTTCGCTGCCTGGGAGTACCACAAGAAGCCCGATTTCTGCGGTACGTGCCACATTATGGACCCCTACGTTGAGTCCTGGCACGACTCCGAGCATATGGTGCGGGCGCACGCGGAAGAAGACGTGATCTGCCTTGACTGCCACGTGCCCACGATTCAGCAGCAGGTGCAAGAGCTGGTCGCGTTTGTCTCCGGTGACTATGAGGATCCCCTACAGCGGCGCCAGTTCGACGACGAGTTCTGTCTTCAGTGCCACGAGCACGGCAGCCGCGAGGAGATCGCCGAGCGCACGAAGGACTACACGCTTGACGGCGAGCTGCGCAACCCCCACGATCCGCATCCGGATCTCGACGAGAGTGTGGTCGAGCAGTTTGAATGCTTCCGCTGCCATTCGGCGCATACGAAGTCAGCGGGCATCGGCTATTGTTTTGTGGAATGCCATCATACGTACACGTTCGAGAGCTGCGGTGGCACGGATTGTCACTAGTTAGGAGACCCAATCGACAGATCCGTTCGGTGGAGTCCAGGTCGTGCTAGATGTGATGAAGTGTCCAACAACACGAAGGAGAAGAGACCATGAGTACCGATGAGAAGCAACGCAGAAGGATATCACGTCGTGAATTCATCAAGGGCACCGCTGCCGGCGCAGCAGGGGCTATGGCCGCCGGGCTGATGAGCGGCTGTACACAGAGCGCACCGGCATCCACCGAGGGTAGCGCCGCGGCTGCGACGTCGTGGCTTCCTGAGAGCTGGGACATCGAGACGGATGTCGTCGTGATCGGAACCGGTTGCGCGGGTCTCTCGGCGGCGTGTGCGGCTGCGGAGAACGGTGCGGAGGTCCTGCTGTTGGAGAAGCTGCCTACCATCGGCGGAAACTCCCGTGTGAGTGGCGGCAACTACGGCAAGTACTGCACCGGCGTCGATGATGCGGAGAAAGGCGTCATGGAGGCCGATCCTGACTGGTTTGTCGGTGACTCCGCCGATCTCTATTATCAAGAGAAGCTGAAGATGGGGGGGTACCGCAGCGTCCCCGAGGTGACTCGGGCGTTCGCCGACGATTCACCCATCGGCTACGAGTTCTTACAACGATGCGGTTTTCACCACAGCACCGTGGCCTATTACAGCTCATTCACCCCCTTCTTAGCTCCTGACAGCCTCAAGGGCGGGTACTTCCACGGGCGCTACAACGCGGACTACAATGAGGACGGCAGCTATATCGGCCCGTTCACGAAGGGGCGGCACCACCGGGGCGGCACCTACCAGACCTTCTCGGGCGGCGAGGCGGCTGTGTTCGCGATTGCTGACGAGGCTGAGCGCCTCGGCGTCGAGCTCAAGCTCGAGATGCAGGTGACGCAGATCTATCGCGAGCAACCGCTCAGTGGTGACGTGGTGGGCATCAAGGCTATGGATCTGGCGAACAACACCGAGGTCACGATCCGTGCCAAGAAGGGCATCATCGTGGCGACCGGCGGCTCGCACGCCAACCCGGACTGGGTCAAGAAGAACGACCCGCGCCACACCGTGACCCGCGTCAACTCAGGATCGGCTTCACAGGGCGCAACGACCGACGGCGGGAAGCCGGGGCGGGCCGCCACCGATGCCTCGGGGCGGGGCGCGACGGGTGAGGTGCGGGTTGCCGCCCAGGATATCGGTGCCGACACGCAACTCGAGGGCGAGATTCAGCTGCGTTGGGATCAGTCCACGATCGCCTATACCGGACCCGAGTCGATCGTTCTGACCGGCTCGCGCGGCAAGTACATCGACGTGGACGGGAACGGCAACCGCTTCTGGGACGAGTACGCCAAGGCCCAGACCTATCAGGCGCGGCTCACCCACGTCTACGAGAACAACATCAGTACCAAGATGGGCGAACACACGTGGTGGGGTATCACCGATGGCGGCGTCGTCACCGAGGCGGCGGCTATGACGGCCCTAGAGGTCGGGCACGCGGTGAAGGCTGACACCCTTGAGGAGTTGGCGGCGTTGATGGAGGTGCCCGCAGACAACCTCGTCGCCACCGTCAGCCGCTACAATGAGCTGGTGGATATGGGTGAGGATCTTGACTTCGGCCAGTTGCAGGCGTACATGAACTACAAGCTCGAGACGCCTCCCTTCTACGCTTTCAACAAATGCTACTACCGCCAGGCCGATCAGGGCGGGTTGCGCATCAACGCGACCTTCCAGGTCATTGACCGGCGCGGTGAGGTCATCCCGCGGCTGTATGCCGCGGGTGAGGTTGAGGGCTGCAC
>JAXGUU010000265.1:0-5911 GCA_040774145.1 Anaerolineae bacterium | reverse complement strand
TTCTATGACTTGTCCTTGGAATAGCAAACCCAGACCTTGTTTAGGTCGCTCACCCGCTTACCAGAAAACGCAGACCACGCACAAGCCGCATCGATCGTGTCTTGGGTAACAACACAAAAAAGGGTCAACCGAGAACTCGGTTGACCCTTTCGTGTACAGGAGCGGGAGCGACGGGATTTGAACCCGCGATCTCCGGCTTGACAGGCCGGCATGTTGAACCCCTACACTACGCCCCCACAACGCTCAACATCATACCACAGGGCCCGATTCTGTCAACCCTTTTTTGGCCCATTCCCCGCCGATGACCACCCCGCCTGCCGTTCGCAGTCTAACCTAGGACAAGCATCACTTGAGCCCGGCGCCCCTCTATGTTACCTTGATAGAACATTCATCTTGGAAGGAGCCGTTGACCCATGCAGACTGAGGACTACATTCGACTGGAGGACACCTACGGCACGAACACCTATCACCCGATCGATGTGGTCATCGAACGGGCTGAGGGGGTCTGGGTCTGGGACGTGGAGGGCAAACGTTACCTGGACTGCCTGAGTGCCTACTCGGCGGTCAACCAGGGCCACCGCCACCCACGCATCGTGAGGGCGCTCATCGAACAGGCCGAGCGGCTCACCCTCACCTCGCGCGCCTTCCGCAATGACCAGTTCCCGCTGATGGCCAAGTACCTGTGCGACCTCACCGGATACGACATGATGCTGCCGATGAACACCGGCGCGGAGGCGGTCGAGGCTGTGGTCAAGGCCGCGCGCCTCTGGGGCTACCGTGTCAAGGGCATCCCCGATCTGCAGGCCGAGATCATCGTCTGCGAGAACAATTTCCACGGCCGCACCACCACCGTGATCTCCTTTTCGACGGAGGAACTCTACCGCAACGGCTTCGGACCCTTCACCCCGGGCTTCAAGGCCATTCCCTTCGGCGACGCCCAGGCCCTCGAGGACGCCATCACGCCCAACACCGCTGCCTTCCTTGTCGAGCCCATCCAGGGCGAGGCCGGGGTCAACGTGCCGCCCGAGGGCTACCTGCGTCAGGTCCGCGACATCTGCAACCGTCACCAGGTGCTGATGATCGCCGATGAGATCCAGAGCGGTCTGGGCCGCTGCGGGCAGCTCTTCGCCTGCGACTGGGAGGAGATCACGCCCGACCTTATCACGGTCGGCAAAGCGCTCTCGGGGGGCATCATGCCCGTCTCTGCCGTCATCGGGTCGCACGCCGTGCTGGGCCTCTTCCAGCCCGGCATGCACGGTTCCACCTTCGGCGGCAATCCGCTCGGCAGCGCCGTCGCTGCCGAGGCGCTCAGGGTCATCGTCGAGGAGGAGCTGCCGCGCAAGGCCCGCGAACTGGGCGTCTACTTCCGCCAAGCCCTGCGCGACCTCAACAGCCCCTACATCGCCGAGGTTCGCGGCAAGGGACTGCTCATCGGCATCGAGTTCACGCCCAAGGCCGGCCACGCACGTGATGTCGCCGAGCGCCTCAAGGAGCGCGGGGTGTTGGCGAAGGATACCCATGGCACCGTGATCCGCTTCGCGCCGCCGCTGGTGATCACGCGTGAGCAGATCGACTTCATCGTCGAGCAGTTCGCCGCGGTGCTGGAGGCGGAGCCGGTCGTCTAGGGGAGCCGCGAGAGGTAGGTCAGCAGCAGCTGCGGCGTCACATTGACCTCGATCCACGCCGCGAGCAGCAGGAGTGGTAGCACGACCCAGATGAAGAGCTTGATGAAGTGACCGAGCTCGCGCACGATGCCCATCACGCCGCCCCCTTCGGACGGCGGGCTGAGGATGACGTCGCCGACGCGCATCGCCTGCGCCGTAGCCAGGATAGCGGCCGGAAGCTCAAAGAGCCCGTGGGGTAGCACCGTCACAGCGATGAAGAGCCACGGGCTCAGTCCCAGCTGTCCGACCTGCAGACCCAGGTAGGCGATGATCACCATCGGGGCCATCAGCAACAGTAGGGCCATGGTGCCCAGCGAGAGCAGGCCCAGCATCGCCGACACGAGCAGCGAGCGTACGTTGTTGAACAGCACGGCGCGGGTGGTGAAGGCCGGCAGCAGGCCGCTCTGAGCGATCAGCGACTCCATCGCCGTGACGTCGCCCAGGTGCTCGAGTGAGAAGGCCGCCGGCGGCAGGGGGAAGCGTTGCCGTCCCCACAGCCCCACCGCCAGGCCGCCCCCCAGCGTCACCAACACCGTGATCACCAACTCCGGACGGATCGCCCTGAGCAGGTAGGGCACCTCGTGCCGGTAGAGCTGCGCCAGGCCCAACCGGGGCCACGCAGCGCGCGCAAACGTGCGCAGGCCGCCGGCGAGATCCAGGTCATCCAGATCACGACCCAGTAGATGCTCGCGGTTGAAGATCCTGATCCCCAGGCGGACTAACAGCGCAGCCACGACCAGCAGCCCCCACGCCGTGAGCCACAGCGCGTCGTAACGCGCCCAGAGCAACATCGCGGCCTCGATCTGCAGCAACAGGGCCATCGGCACGATGATGAAGCTCGCGACGAGATTCGCCCCACGGACGCTCGTCGACTGGCTCGAGATGATCACCGCGGCAGCGACCATGACGAGGGCCTTGAGCGTCGAAAGCACCACAGCCAAGAGCAGCAGCGACGGCGAGATCCACCACCCCACGCTCCAGCCCAGCATCAGCGTGTAGGCCGCCATGCCGAGGTAACTGGCGATGACCGGGGGTATCGTCGCCGCCAACAGCTTGCCCACATAGAGCTGCAGATCGGTCAGCGGCGTCATCAGGAGCGGTTCCAGGCTACGGCGCTCCTTCTCCCCGACAAAGGTCTCCAGGGCGATCACCAGGGAGAAGGTCCCCGGAAAGAAACCGACGACCAGCATCAGGAAGGGGAAGAGCCGCTCGATGATGATGTCGGCCCCATACTGCCCCACAAAGCCGATGCCCTGAGCAGCGACGAAGTTGGCCAGCACCGGGAAACAGACGACCAGGATCACGATCGGCATCACGATGCGCCAATCGCGCAGCGTGTCCTTGACCTCACGGCGCGTGACCGTCAGGGCGGGCCGCAGCCGCTCCCAGCCGCGCGTCAGTCCCGCAGCGAGGCTCGGGGCGGGGCCCGTGACGGGGGGCTCTTGATCGACCCTCATCGCGCCCACAGGCGCGTCCGGTGGCGTCAACAGCCCTGCGTCGCCGTCACCCTCCCCGATCACCCGCAGGTAGACGCTCTCCAGGCTCTGGGGCACCTCACTCAACGTCAGGATAGGGACCCGCTCGCGGGCCAGTGCCTCGACCAGCCGTGGATTCGAGGCAACCGGATCCGGCGTGCGGAAGCGCAGGGACGCACCGGCGGCGACCTCCACCTCGGCCAGCCGCTCCACCGCCGCTTGCGCCCGCAGCATGATCTCGGGGTTCTCCGGTGCCGAGGCAGGAAGCGCCACCCGCAGCTCCATCAGCGGCGGACCCAGCAGGCGTGCCTTGAGCTCCGCCGAGCTGCCCAGCGCCACCAATCGCCCCTGGCGGATGATCGCCAAGCGATCACCGAGCTCCTCCGCCTCGGCAAGGTTGTGCGTGCAGATCAGAATGGTACGGTCAGAGGCGTCACGCAGGCGCAGAATCGCGTCGCGCACCAGCCGCGCGCTTTCGGGATCCATCGCCGAGGTGGGTTCATCGAGGAGCAGAACAGGCGGGTCGTGGAGCAGCGTCCGCACCAGCGCCACCTTCTGGCGCATGCCCCTGGAATAGGCGTCGAGCCGGCGGGGAAGGGCTTCGGCGATCTCGAACTGCTCGGCCAACGTCGATATGCGGTCGGCACGCAGCTCGGGCCCCAGGCCCCGCAGCCGTCCGTAGAAGTCCAGGTACTCCCAGCCCGACATCCGGCTGTAGAGTCCGGGCGCCTCGGTCAGCACGCCCACCTGTTGCCGCACCAGCGCGCCCTGCGTGACAACGTCCAGCCCCGCCACACGCGCCTGTCCCGACGTGGGGCGGAGCAGCGCCGCCAGCATGCGCACGGTCGTGGTCTTGCCCGCGCCGTTGGGGCCCAGCAGCGCCAGGACCTCCCCGGCGCCGACGCTCAGGGACAGACGGTCCACCGCCACCACGTCGCCCGGTGCAGTGACGTCCTCGACCCTCGAGGCGTTGTCCCTCGACGAGCGCCCGAAGCGTTTCGTGAGGCCCGCCAGTTCGATCATCGTGTGCCGGGGTCAGGCAAGGGGAGAGGATTCACATCCACTCCCCTCATGGCTTGGCCTAGCCGCGGCGACGCAGGAAGGCTGGAATCTCGATATTGTCCCGGTCGGCGACCTGAGCGCTGAAGAGCTCGCTCGTCTCCGCGTGGCGCTGCGCTGCAGGGGCGGCTGCAGGACGCGAGGCTGCGGGTCGCTGGACGGTCTCGGCCTCATTCTTGCCGTCGAAGCCCGTTGCGACGACGGTGATGCTCACATCCTCTCCCATGCTGTCATCGATCACCGCACCGAAGATCAGGTTCACATCGGGGTGCGCGGTCTCACGGATGATCGAGGCGGCTTCATTGACCTCAAAGAGCGTCATGCTGTTGCCGCCCGTGATGTTGAAGAGGATGCCGCGCGCGCCATCGATGGTGATGTCCAGCAGCCGGCTGGAGATGGCCTGCTGCACGGCCTCCACGGCCCGCTTCTCGCCGGATGCCCGACCGACGGCCATCAATGCGGCGCCACCCTCGAGCATAATCGACTTCACATCGGCGAAGTCCAAGTTGATCAGACCGGGCACGGTGATCACCTCGGTGATGCCCTGGATGCCCTGCCGCAAGACGTCGTCGGCCACGCGGAAAGCATCGCCCAGGCTCACCCGCTTCTCGGTGATCTCCAGCAGGCGATCATTCGGGATCACGATCAGCGTATCCACCACCTGCTTCAGGGCCTCGATGCCGTCCATCGCCACCCGGTTGCGCTTGGCTCCCTCGAAAGTGAAGGGCCGCGTCACGACGCCGATGGTCAGCGCCTTGATCTCCTCTTTGGCGATGCGCCCAATGACCGGTGCGGCGCCGGTTCCCGTGCCACCGCCCATGCCCGCGGTGACAAAGACCATGTCCGAGCCCTGGAGAACCTCGCGGATCTCGTCCTGGGATTCCTCAGCCGCCTTACGCCCCTCCTCGGGGTTGCCGCCGGCACCCAATCCGCGCGTCACCGTATCACCGATGCGCAGACACTTCGGCGACTGGGAAGTCATCAGGGCCTGTGCATCGGTGTTCACCGCGATGAACTCGACGCCCTGAAGGCCCTCTTCGATCATGCGGTTGACGGCGTTACTGCCCCCACCACCGCAACCCACGACTTTGATCTGTGCGAAGTTCTCAGCTAGACTTGCCATCTCCGTCCCTCCTTGCTTCTGGACCTTACCATCCCGTGATGATGACCTCAAATACCGGAGTTCAGCCGGCCGTCCGAATCCACTTGATTCCCTCAATCCTCCACTGCTCGGTCGTGATCCCATAGTTCACCATCCTCACACTCTGTCGCTGTCTTGAGTCCCCTATGTCCATCGATGATGCCGGTACGCTTCTGCTCAGGGCAGTAGGTTGCGCAACCATCCCATCGTCCGCGTCAGCCACGGCGTCTTGACGGTCCGCCACCCACCTCCTTCTTCCCACATGGGCGTCCACTTCACCAATCCCACCGCCACCGCCCCATCGGGGCCACTCACGCGATCGGTCAGGCCCGAGATGCCCTTGGGGATCCCGATCTGCACCGGCAGCTCGAAGATCGAGCGCGCCAGGTCCCGCATACCCGGAAGTTGGGCGGTGCCACCGCAAAGGAACAATCCCGCAGGCAGCAGCCCGTCGAAGCCCGACCGCTTGATCTCCTGCTGCACGTTCTCCAGAATCTCCTCACAGCGTGCCTGAATGATCTCGGCGAGCTTCCAACGTGGTATCGGGACGGGATTCCCCTCGCCATAGGGCG
>JAXGUU010000264.1:0-5924 GCA_040774145.1 Anaerolineae bacterium | reverse complement strand
GAGGCGGTCGGTTGACAGCCGTAGGCAATGGCCTATGGTCACCGTACGGAGCGGTGGTCAAGACAAACAGGAGGTAGCTATGGTAGAGGACCTCAACGGATCACCCATCGGGCGAAAGCTGGAACGGGCACTGCCCCGCCGTCGCCTCGGGCGCAGTGAGTTAAGAGTTCCGATCTTCGCTTTGGGCGGTTACCCCTTGGGTCAGGACGATGTCACCGACGCGCAGGCCATTGAGGCGATCCGGTACGCCCTGGACCAGGGCATCGACTACTTCGATACTTCACCCGGCTATGGCGAGAGCGAGCGACGTTACGGTCTGGCGCTGGAAGGCGTCGACCGCGGCGCCATCACGATCTCGACCAAGACCGGCACCCATCCCGACCGCCGCGCGGACTACTCCTGGGATGCCACCATGTGGAGCGTGGAGAACAGCTTGCGGCTGCTCAAGACCGACTATATCGATCTCCTTCTGGTCCACGACCCGCCCTCGCGCGATCGCGACGGCATGCAGCCGATCTTCGCTGAGCGGGGTGCCCTGCCGGCGCTGGAGGAGCTGAAGGCCCAGGGCGTCATCCGCGCCATCGGCCTGGGACAGAAACGCTTCGACTATCACCGACGGGCCATCGAGTCCGGGCGCTTCGACGTCATCTTGACCTTCAACAACTACCACCCGTTGGACACAAGCGCCGCCGACTGGCTCCTGCCCCTGGCCCAACATTACGACGTAGGCGTCCTCAACGGCGCTGTCATGGCGCACGGCTTGCTGACGGGACAGGACCCCGACGACATTGCGGCACAAGGCACCCTAGGTCCCCGCGCTGCCCTTCTTCCGGACGCCCGCAAGCTCTACACGTGGTGCCGAGAGCGTGAGATCCCGATGCCCGCGATCATCTTCCAGTTCTCGATGCGCCAGCCCCTCATTCACTGTACACTGACAGGCGTCAGGACTCGCGCCGAGATGGAGGAAAACCTTCGCGGCGCGACCATGCCACTGCCCGACGACATCTGGGACGAGCTCGCAGAGTTGGGCATCACCCAATCCCGCTACGACGGCCAGCCCGACAGCGTCAAGCCGCCCGCCTGACACCCATACTATCCCGCGGCCGCAACCACGTCGGCAGGCGGAAGTCGCTGAAGGGCCGGATCTTCAACGGCAAGGAGCGGATGGGGCGGAGGCCCTCGCTGTGAGTCGAGCGCGACTTCCGGTAACGGAATTGCGGTTATCCCTGGACTGACCGGGCTAGCCACTGAGTGCACAGCGACTGAAAAGAAAGACCCGCCACAAGTCAGTAAGGCGTCTTCGCAGGTAGACTACGCAAGCAGGATCACGTTGGTCTTCTTGCGCACCGTGCCGCTCCCCCTATACTGAACCCACCGACTCAATCCGACGGGAGGTGCGCGATGATCGATTGGACCGCAGTCTTTGCCCCGATCGCGAAAGCCGGGCTCACCTGGATCAGCAGGCGGCGCCTGCCCACGCTGGAGGGCGCGCTGGAGCTCCCCGGGCTCCGGGCCCCGGTTGAGGTGCTCCGCGACCCGTGGGGCGTGCCCCACATCTACGCCGAAAGCCTCGCCGATCTCTTCATGGCCCAGGGCTTCGTCCACGCGCAGGACCGCCTCTGGCAGATGGAGATGAACCGCCGCCTTGCCGCGGGACGCCTTGCCGAGCTGCTGGGCCCTGCGGCGGTGGATGCCGACCGCCGGATGCGCACGCTGCTGCTGCGTCGCGTCGCCGAACAGGAGGTGGCGCTGCTCAGCCCCGAGACGCTGACGCTGCTCGAGGCCTACGCCGCCGGTGTCAATGCCTGTATCGACCGGGAGCACCTCCCTATCGAGTTCCTGCTGCTGCGCGCCCGGCCCCAGCCGTGGGTCCCCGCCGACACCCTCTCGTGGATCAAGATGATGGCCTGGATCCTGTGCGCCGACGCGCGGGGCGAGGCCCGACGCGCAGACTTGGTCGAGCGGTTGGGGGAGGCGCGGGCTGCCGAGCTGGAGCCGCCCTATCTGAGCCACTGGCCGCGCATTATGCCCTCAGACACGGCCCCTGCATCCGGTCTGCCCGGCGACACCGAGGGCCTGGGCAGCAACAACTGGGTGATCGCCGGGTCGCGCACGGCGACGGGCAGCCCCTTGCTCGCCAATGACATGCACCTGGCGCTGACGCTCCCCGCGATCTGGTATGAGAATCACCTCGTCGCCGGCGATCCGGACGTCATCGGCGTGACCTTCCCCGGCATCCCGGGCGTGATCTCGGGCCACAACGGGCACGTCGCCTGGGGCCTCACCGACGGGATGCCCGACGTGCAGGATCTCTACCTGGAGCGCTTGCACCGCTCCGCCGACGGGCGTGTCGAGGTCGAGGTTGAGGGGGAGCGCTACGAGGCGGAGGTGCTGCACGAGGTGATCGAGGTGAAGGGGGGCGATCCGGTCCACGAGGAGATCATCATCACGCGCCACGGCCCCATCGTCTGCACCCTCTTCCCCGAGCTCGGTGACGACCCGGCGCCGGCGTTGCGCTGGACCGCGCTCGAGCCCGCGAAGATGATGGATGCCCTCACGACGATGATGGGCGCGCGCGACATCCGGGCTTTTCACGAGGCGCTGCGCGGCTGGGACTCTCCGATCCAGAACTTCGTCTATGCCGACGTTGAGGGCAACATCGGCTACAGCTTCCCCGGCACGATCCCCATCCGCGCCAAGGGCGACGGGCGCCTGCCCGTGCCCGGCTGGACCGGCGAGTACGAATGGGTCGGCACCGTGCCCTTTGAGGCGCTGCCCCACCTCGAGAACCCGCCGGCGGGCACCATCGTCACGGCGAACAACGCCGTGACGGATGCGTCGTATCCCTATGACCTGGGGGTGCGCTCCCTCTCAGACAACCGGGCGCTGCGCATCGTGGAGCTGCTGGAGAGCCGGGCGGAGATCGACACCGACTTCATCCGGCGGATGCACGTCGACGTGGTCTCGCCGATGGCGCGGACGGTGGCCGGCTACGTGCGCGAGCTCGAGGTCGACGAGGCGCTGGAGCCCGCAGCGGCCCTGTTGCGGGGGTGGGACGGTGCACTCGCCGCCGATAGCGACGCCGCGGCGCTCTACCAGGTGCTGCGCCGCGAGCTGGCGACGCTGCTGCTCACGCCGGTGCTGGGCGACGACGTCCCGCTCGGCGACCGGACCTGGTGGTGGTTGGAGCACGTGCTGGCCCAACCCGGCGCCCCCTGGTTCGACCTGGGGAACGGGGAGACGCGCGACGACGTGATGCGCCTGACGCTTGCCCGCGCCGTGGACGAGCTACGCGCCGCCTGCGGCCCCGCGCCGCGGGACTGGGCGTGGGGCAAGCGCCACCGGATGACCTTCGGGCACGTCCTGGGTAGGAAGAAGCTCCTGGGTGCGATCCTCAACAGGGGGCCCTTCGCGGTCGGCGGCGACGGGCACACCATCTGCGCGCTCCACCAAAACACAGAGGATCCCACCTCGTTCAGCGGCCCGCCCTACCGCATGATCGTCGATCTGGGCGACGTGCGCAACTCGGTGAGCGTCCTGACGCCCGGGCAGTCGGGTCGCCTGGGCAGCCCGCACTACGATGACCAGATCGCCGCGTGGATGTCGGGGACGTATCATCCGATGCTCTACGCCCGCGAGGACGTCGAGCGCGAAGCGGCGCACCGGCTGCTGCTCACCGGGCGCTAGCTGCTTCCCTGCCGGGTGGCGTAGAGCAAGTCCACCCCCCCAACAGCACCTATCTTGAAACTGCCATCTCATACCCTTCCTGGGCACCGGATCAGTAGAGGCATCACGCTTCGCAATACACATGAATACGGTACAATATACACATCAACGCCGGAGGTAGTGAGATGAGCGAGACCATACGTACCAATGTGGTGCTGGATCAGGATCTGGTCGAGGAGGCCTTGGCGCTGACAGGCCTGAAGACCAAGCGGGCCGTCATCGAGGAAGCGCTGCGCGTGCTGACGCGACTGAAGCGCCAGGAGAAGGTACGCGCCCTCCGCGGACAGCTCACCTGGGAGGGCGACCTGGACGCACTGCGAATGGGGCGAACCGGCGATGTGGCTGGTTGATGCCTCGGTCTGGATCGACTATTTCAACGGCGTCGTCACCCCTCAGACCGATCGTCTGGATGCCGCGCTCGGCCAAGAGTCGCTCTGTCTGGGTGACATTATCCTCTGCGAGGTCCTTCAGGGCTTCCGGCGAGACGATGACTTCGAGCGAGCCAAGGCGGCGTTGCTGACCTTCCCGATCTATCCTTTAGGCGGCGTAGAGATAGCCCTCAGTGCTGCGGACCACTACCGTGCCCTGCGGCGCAAAGGGATCACTGTGCGCAAGACGGTTGATTGCCTGATCGCCACGTTTGCCATCTCCCACGACTTGTGGCTGCTCCACAGCGACCGTGACTTCGACCCCTTCGAGGTGCATCTGGCGCTCAAAGTCGTGCGCTAGGTCCCCTGGTCCGGCGCGCGGTCGTGTCGGCAGAACCTTCCGGGTTGCTGGGGAGTAGGAGAAGCAACCCGGAAGGGAGACGACGACGCTGAGGTCAAGCACCTCAGGCCGCACACATTCAGCACTCAGGATCATGCACTGAATCCCGTCCGGGTTGTGCCCCCCGTAGCCTTGAACGCTCGAAGATGAAAGCCTATAATGGAGATAGGCGGTGAGGTTCAGGGTAGTGTGAGAGGAGGGAGGTAGCGCTATGACGGTTGAGATTTCCGTGCACATCCCGGAAGAGTCCTTGATCAGCCTGAAAGAGCAGCCGGAATCCTTCGGGCGTGAGATGCGGATGCTGGCTGCGGTCAAGCTCTACGAGCTTGGCAAACTCTCCTCAGGTCGGGCTGCACAATTGGCAGGCATGACACGGGTTGAGTTCCTGTTGGCGCTTGGCCACTATCAGGTCTCGCCCTTCGCGCTGGACGCCGAAGCCCTCGCCGAAGATGTCGCTAATGCCTGACCGGCTTACGTTCTGCAACACGTCACCACTGCTCTACCTGCATCAGATCGGGCAACTGGACCTGTTAGCAGGGCTCTATGCCAAAGTGCATATTCCACCGGCGGTAGAGGCTGAACTGCAGGCTGGTGCAGAACGAGGTGTCAATGTACCAGATACCGCGACACTGCTCTGGCTACAGGTGATGCCCCTGCTATCCGACAAGTCGATTCCCCTGGTGATGGATCTGGGACGGGGAGAGGCCGAAGTCATCGCCCTGGGGCTTGAGCAGCCCGGAAGCCGTTTGATCCTTGACGATTCGTTAGCGCGACGCATCGCACGGCTTCAGGGCTTGCAGTTTACCGGTACGCTGGGCGTCCTCGTTAAGGCGAAACAGGTCGGACTGCTCTCCGCCATCTCCCCCGCAATCGTCGCCCTGCGTAAGGCCGGACTCTGGCTGACCGATGAGCTGGTCAATGAGGTTCTTATCCAGGCTGACGAAGTGTAAGGCATCCACGTAGGAGATTCGTCGCTTCATTGCGAAACGAACCCGTTTCCGGCGGTGCCCATTTCCCTCTCTAGCCATCGCCGATCCTTCCTCTCGGGCTGCTGCTCCTAGTTGCCGAGGAACACAAGCGGTCAGAGTGTGTTCAGCAGCCGCCGTTGGCCTGGTCCTGCTCCCAAATGCGCAGGCCGAAACGACTCAGGTAGATCGGGATATTGCGGTAGAGCTCGCTCTCGGCCTCGATGGCGCGGATCATCTCCCGCTTGACGTAGGACTGCGGCGGGCAGAGCAACGTCACCGACCCGCCCTCGCCGCCGGCACCGTTGACCTTCCAGCCGATGGCGCCGTAGGCCTTGGCGACATCGATGACGCGATGGGCGTCGTGGCTGATCAGCTCGTGGTGCAGGCGCCCCTGGGCCGCGGTGTTCTCGACCATCGCCGCGCCCAACGCCGCGAAGTCGCCGGCGTAGACCGCGTCGCGCG
>JAXGUU010000263.1:0-5935 GCA_040774145.1 Anaerolineae bacterium | reverse complement strand
GTGAGCTTGGCGACATCGGCGCTTTACGTCGCAGGGCCTGGCGCACGAGTTGGATTTCCTCGACGCCCAGCCCACGCAGAATGGCAAGATAGATCAGGGCGCCGGCCAAGGTCGCAACGCCGATGCGAATCAGATTGCCGAGGCTGCCGACAGGCACGGCCGATTCCAGCGCGCGCAGGAGGCCTAACATCGGCAACGCCATCGCAGCGGAGGCCCCTAACGAGATCAGCGTCGTGTGTCCCACGCGGTAGGGCGTGAGACTGCCGACCTTACGCGTAAAGAGGTAGAGCATCAACAGCGCGTGGGCCATCAGCTTCAGCGAATTAGCAAGAATCAGCTCCCAGAGCCGCGGCTCGTGAAACTGAATCGGCACCAGGGCCATCACGATATAGAGCGCTACCGTGCCCATACCGACCAAGGCAGGCGTCCAGGTGTCCTTGCGCGCATAGAAGGCGAAGATCAGCGGTTGATCCAGCGCCGCGAAGACCAATCCGAGGATCGAGAAGCGTAGCACCTGCGCCGTGGCAAGCGTATCCGACGGTTGGAACTGCCCCCGCTGCAACAGCACAGCCACCAAGGGTTCGGCCATGACCAGCAAGCCGACCGCGGCAGGCAGGACCAGAATCAGAACCAACCGCAATCCCTGAGCCAGGGTCGCGCTGAAGGCTGACTCATCGGCCTCAGTCGCGTAACGCGAAAGTGTCGGCAGGATGGCCACCGAGACCGCCGTCACGACCAGGCCCAGAGGAAACTGAATCAGCGTTGCTGCATACTTCATCCAGGCGATGCCGCTGGGTCCGGTGCGCGAGGCGAGGTTGAAGCTGAGCGCCACGGCGAACTGATCGACCAACAGGCCTACGCCGATAGGCAGGTAGAGCCGGCCCACCTGGGTGAGTGCGGGATGCAGGACAGAACCCCGCTCGGTGAGCGCACGCCAGCGAATGCCACGTAGCCCGGGCAGCTGAAATGCGGCCTGCACCACCGTCGCGACCAATAGGCCGACGGCCAGGGTGCGTGGTCCCAGGGGGCCACGCCCATAGGCGATGATCACGACCACCATCACGGCATTGTAGACGGCGCTCGTGAAAGCAGGAAGACGAAAACGCTGCAGGGCATACAACACCGCGGAGAGCAATCCCGCGATATTGAGAAAGAAAACCGCGGGCGCGGTGATGCGGAGCATCGCAGTCGCCATCTCCAGATACTCGGGCGACAGACCGCGTCCTAACACACGCGTTACCAGGGGTGCCGCGATCTCCAAGAAGACGACCACAGCGGCCAGGATGATGGACAGGATGAGAAGGATGTGCCCGAAGACCTGCCAGAGCTCCTCGCGGTCCTCCGAGCGGGCATAGTCGGACAGCACCGGGACCAGGGAGGAACTCAACATGCCGCCGACCAACTGGTCATTGAGCATGGTCGGCACCTGGGAGGCAACGTCGAATGCGCTCACAGCGCCGCCCGCACCGAAGAAATAGGACTTGACCATCTCACGGACAAGCCCTAATGCTCTGCTGGCGACGTTGCCGATGGACATCAAGACAGCAGCGCGCGTGACCCGCCGTGCCTCGCTTGACAGCCCCCCCTGTTCAGTCATCGCAGACCGGCATTCTACTTTCTTTCGAGTCTCGGGCAAGGTACCCGACCCGTGCGCCGGGTCTATGATGCCGGCGCTAGGCCGGCTCGCGCGTCTTCCTCCCTGGCGACGCGGATACCCGCCTCGATGTCGACGCGTCGCAGCAGCACGATCCCGACGATGAAAAAGAGGATCAGGCTGAGGATCGCCGGACGGCTGTTGCCGAAGATCCCGACCGCCGCGGCAAAGAGCAACGGCCCCAAGATGGCGGAGAACTTCTCCATCACACCGAAGAGACCGAAGAACTCGCCGCTCTTGGCTGCGGGCGACAGGGTCGCGTAGAGGCTCCGGCTCAGAGCCTGGCTGCCGCCCTGTACCATCGCCACCATCCAGGCCAGAAGCCAGAACTCGACCACCGAGTTGAGAAAATAGCCCCACACCGAGATCACAGAGTAGACGATCAGAGCCAGGATAATGCTGCGCCGCGTATCAAAGGTCAGCGCCCACGTCGAGAACAAGGCGCGCCCGAGCCCCAGCGCGAGGAGCACGCCAACCGCTTCGATCGCGATGATCAGGCCCAAGATGGCGCCGATGTTGTCTGTGGAAAGCCACCGTCCGCCGAGTACACCGGCGAGTGGCAGGGCGATGAGGTTGTAGAGCACGAACGCCAGATAGAAGGGGCGCCGCGACTCTCCCTTGCTCGGCAAGCGCCCGAAGATGAGGCTGAAGGGAATCCCGACGAACTGAACCAGCAAGAGCGCCAACACCAGCTGCAGGCTGTCAAAGCCCAGCTCGGCGCCGTAGATGCTGGCGACACCGATAATCGTGCCGATCGCGTCGTTGTAGATAAGAAATGCCAGCAGAAACTTGAACAACTCACGGTACCGCTTGATATCCTTGAGTACATCCCAGAGCCTGCGGAAACTGGCCCCGATCACGGAGCTACTCACCACGCCCGATCTGTTCTGGTCCAGCGTCGCAGCCGGCGGTTCGGGGACGTGCCGGAGGATCGGGATGGAGAAGACGGCCCACCAGATAGCCACGCTCAGGAAGGAGAGCCGCGGCCCCCAGTTCCCGGGGAGGATTGCGATCATCGCGGCATTCACAGCCAGCAACAGTCCGCCGCCCAGATAACCCAACGCGTAGCCCTTGGTCGACACACGATCGCGCTCGCCCTCATCGGCGACGTGTGGTAACAGCGCATCATAGAAGACATTGGCACCGGAAAAACCAATGCGTGCCAGCACAAAGAGAATCGATGCCAGCAGCCAGTCGCCGGTGTCCACCAGGACCAGAAGCCCCGTGCCCGCGATGCCCAGCATAGCGAACGAGGCCAGAAAGCGCTTCTTGCCGCGTACGATGTCCGAGACCGTCCCCAGAATGGGCGCCAGAACCGTCCCGATCAGCAAGGAGAGGCTGAGTCCCAGGCTCCAATAGGCCGTCGCAACAGCGCTCGACGGCAGCGTCGCTCCGGCGACCTGACTGTAGTAGATGGGCAGGACCGCCGCCATAATCGTCGTGGCAAAAGCGGAGTTCGCCCAATCATACATACACCAGGCGTTGATGATCTTGTTCTTGAGGGTTCGTGCATCGGACGTTGGCTTCGTCAGGGTCTCGTTCAAACCATCGCTCCTCTACGGATGTGGGTGTTAGGGACGAGCTTCCGCGCCCGCCATCCATGTGCCCATTCGCTTCGCTACAGTATATCGACAGGGTCGATATCCACAATCCAGCCCGGCGGCAGGTCAATGTCCCGGAGAAGATCCACAGGCGCGACGCTACGCAGCAGGATTTGCCAACGGTAGTGTCCGCGCACGCGCGCGAAAAAAGCCGGGGCGGGCCCGATCAGGTCCGACGACGGTAGCCCGCGTTGTCGCAGCGCCGTCAACAGACGCTGGGCGAACTGCTCGGCGGAGCGCTGAGCCTTGCCGGCATCACGATCTGCCGTCACGAGCCGAGCCAGTCGAATCGCAGGGGGATAGCCGGCGCGGCGACGGAAAGCCAACTCGACCTGCGCAAACCCTTCGTAATCGTGGGCTGCGGCAAACTGAATCGCGTAGTGGTCAGGATGATAGGTCTGCATCACAACTTGGCCTCCAAGGAGGCCCCGACCCGAGCGTCCCGCCACTTGTGCCAACAGCTGGAAGGTGCGCTCTGCAGCCCGGAAATCCGGCAGGTTCAGCGCCGTATCCGCAGAGATCACGCCGACGACGGTGACCTTGGGGATATCCAGGCCCCGCGCGACCATCTGGGTGCCCACCAGGATGTCGACATCTCCCTGCGCGAAGTGCCGCATGATCGTCATATGTGCCTCGCCGGACCGGGCGACGTCGCGATCCCAGCGTAGCACGCGGGCATCGGGCCAGCGGGCCGTGACGTGCGACACCAGGCCCTCCGTGCCCAGACCGAAGGCGCGCACGCGACCCGAATCACAGGTGGGGCAACGATCCACCGCATCACGGCGGTAACCACACCGGTGACAGATCAGCGCCGCGACCCGACGATGGCCCGCGACCGCACGGTGCTGCGTCAAGGGAATGTCACAATGCGGACAGGTTGCGACCCAGCCGCAATCGCGGCAGAAGACGTACGTCGCCGTGCCGCGCCGATTGAGATAGAGGATCACCTGCGTGTGCTGCTGCAGGGCCTCGTCGACAGCCTCCTGCAACACGATGCTGAAGATCGAGCGGTTCCCGGCGCGCAGCTCAGCGCGCATGTCGACGACATGCACAGGCGGCAAGGGGATCGTCACCGCCTCGAGCGGCTTCTCGGGCTGTTCAGGGGCCCGCTCGGCACGCTCGACAGGACGATACCGGCTCTCACGCACATGAAGCACCCGCTGCCAATCTGCCACTCGCCGCTGATGGCTCAGGATGCGTGCCGGCAGGCGCAGCAGCTGGTACTGCCCCGCCTCGGCACGGGCAAAGGCCTCGAGCGAGGGCGTCGCGCTCCCCATCAACAACAGCGCATCGTGGGCCTTGGCCAATTGCTCCGCCGTCTCGCGTGTGTGATAGTGAGGCGTCTGCCCGCTCTTGTAACTCGTATCCTCCTCCTCATCCATCACGATGAGCCCCAGACGGGGGAAAGGAGCAAAAAGCGCCGATCGCGCGCCCACGATGACCGAGAGGTTCCCGCTGCGGATGCGGCGCCACGTGTCGTAGCGCTGCCCCTCACTCATCCCGCTGTGCCAGAGGCCGACGAGTCCCGGGAAGCGTACCGCAAAGCGCCGTGCGGTCTGGGGCGTGAGGCTGATCTCGGGCACGAGGATCAGCGCCTGCTGCTGCCGTCTGAGCACCTCAGCCGTCGCACGCAGATAGAGTTCAGTCTTCCCCGACCCGGTTACGCCCAATAGGAGCACCGGCGCTCCCCGTCTCCCGGTCCCCAAACGACGTTCCAGCTCCTGCCACGCGCGTTGCTGCCCCACCGTGAGTTCGGGCGCCCGATCAGGGGTAAAGACCAAGGCGTCAAGGGGATCGCGGATCACCTCTTCACGGCTGGTCGTGACCAAGCCCCGCTCCTCAAGCTTGTTAACATGATAGGCCTCGGCGCCGGTCTCAGCGCGCGCCACGCTCACCTCAACCGGGTGCTCCTCCTCTTCGAGGAAAGCCAGGAGCGCCCGATAGAGCTCGGTCCGACGCAGCCCGTCGAGTCCTGCGTCCCATCGCTCCCGCGGCGCAGCCAGCTGCACCATCGGCACCGTCTTGGGGCTCACACGCGGCATCCGCAGCAAGCGCTCAACCGTGATATGGCCCTTGCGCCTGAGGTAATGGCGTGCCCGACGAATATCGACCCCCTTGAGTGCCCCGCGAAGCTGCATACTCGTCAGGGGGCCGCGCGCCACCAGCAACTCCAACAGCGCCGCCGCCGGCCTAGGCATCCCGTCGGGCACGTGGTTCACCTGGGGCGTCAACTTGAGATAGGCCTGAGGGCGCAGGCTCGAGGGCAACATCAGCTGAACGCAACGGTGCAGCGGCGCCAACGTCTCGCGGGCCATCCAGCGCGCCAAGGCCAACAACGACGCGTTGAGCGCCGGCTCGGGGTCCAACACGCTCTTGATCTCACGCGGGTCGGGCACAGAAGGGGTCGTGCTGAGCCCCATCACCATACCCGGCAACACCTGATGCCGCAGCGGAACCACAACCAGGATGCCGGGCCCCACAACCGACGACAGTGCTGCGGGCACCTCGTAGTCGAGGAAGGGCGAGTGGCGCAGCCGAATCGGCTGGAAGACCAGAACCTGCGCATACAGACGGCTCTCCCCTCTCGCGTCGTAGGGGACCGCTACCGGGGGTCGGCTCGTCGGTGCCATCTCAGATCACGCTCTGATAGACCCGCTGCAGCTGCCGGCCCGTGCGCGCC